>CAYOGD010000046.1:0-9693 GCA_964403395.1 uncultured Alkaliphilus sp. | reverse complement strand
CTCAAAATTTATATGCTTCTATAACAAAATTGTAATGCTTTTCCTAAAATTATGCCAATAAATAATACCTATACAAATATGGACACCAATAGACAATATTAATAGTGGTTTTTGACAAAAATGTCGGCGAGGTGTTAGGTTGTTTTAAGTGAAACGCTAGATTTTCATACAGTCTGATATTCTCTTGTTATAGATATATTTAATAAGTAAAATACCAACTATAAAGAGTTCCTATCATTAATGCAATGATTCAGGACATTCTGTATACTATAAGTATTACATATAAAAATATTGTCAAATAAAGGAGGAAAAGATGAATTCCAAAAGATTTATATCATTACTGTCGCTAATCATTATAGCTTTATTGTTAGTTACGGGTTGTGGTAAAGAGAAAGGCATATCAAAAACTCCTGAGGACAATGGAATGGATGCAATATCCCCGGAATTTAATCTGAATGTGGGTTTTGATCAAATACTTGAAGATGCCAAGGGGAATACTGT
Source organism: uncultured Alkaliphilus sp. (assembly GCA_964403395.1). Taxonomy (GTDB): domain Bacteria; phylum Bacillota; class Clostridia; order Peptostreptococcales; family Natronincolaceae; genus JAAZJW01. Next base: position 9,192 of record CAYOGD010000046.1, on the reverse strand, counting down.
CAGTTTTTATGGGTGGGGAGGAGATGAAAATAGAAATAGATGGTTAAGACAGACTGTTGCTCCCATATTAAAGGAGAGATATGATGTTATCTTAGAAGTTGTCGGAATGGACATCGATGATATTTTAGCCAAATTGGCAGGGGAAAAACAAGCTGGTTTAGAGCAGGGTGCTATCGATATGATATGGATCAATGGAGAAAATTTCTATTCCGCCAAGGAAAATGACTTGTTATTTGGCCCTTTTATAGAGAAATTGCCTAATTTTGAAAAATATATAGACAGTAGGGACGAGGAAGTAAGATATGACTTTGGATTTCCGATAGAAGGTTATGAAGCACCTTACGGCAGGGCGCAAATGGTATTTATTAACGACAGCGCCATAACCGGGGAGACACCAAGAAATACCGGTGAACTTATGGAATATTGCAAAAAATACGAAGGTAGGGTGACCTATCCCGCATTACCTGATTTTACAGGGAGTGCTTTTGTAAGAACATTGATCTATGACATAGTTGGACATGAACAATTTTCCGATATGGAAGCAGATAAAGAGGTAGTCAAGAAAGCGATAGAACCTGCCTTAGAATATTTAAGGGAGCTAAACAAATACTTATGGAATCAAGGTAAAACCTTTCCTGCCACCTCGGGGGAAGTTGATAATATGTTTGAAGACGGTGAGTTGGTAATGACCATGAGTTATGGGTCCTACTCAGTAGCCGTAGGCAAGGAAAAGGGTATATATAGCGATACTGTGCGAACATTTATTTTTGATAAAGGTACCGTGGGTAATACCAATTATATAGCCATAGCCAAAAATTCATCCAACAAGGCTGCTGCTATGGTGGCAATCAATGCGATTATTTCAGCTGAAATACAAGCCACTCAATTCGAGGAGCTGAGAACATTGCCGATAGTTTCTTATGACAAATTGACCGATGAAGAGAAGGCCAGGTTTGACAATGTCGATATGGGCGAGGGAGTCCTGCCACAGGATGAACTTCTTGACAAGCGTTTACCGGAGATGCCTGCCAATATCGTTCCTATAGTGGAAGAAATTTGGTTGGAAGAAGTGGTCGGTAAATAATTACAAAAAGTTTTTAATTGTTGGGAGTGAAAAGTGATGAATAAAAAAACACCCTATATGCTTATGATGCCCATAGTATTATTGGGTGTTATTTTTATGTTTGGGGTTATAAATGGGATAGTTCAAGGTTTTGGATATATTCCGGCTTTTAATTTGAACGATGTAACCTTGAGCTATTATAGGGAGATACTTACCGGCCCTACTTTTCTTGATTCCCTGAAGGTGAGCTTGCAGATATCCATCATATCTTCAATCTTAGCAATGGTCTTAGGCATCATACTTACAACTGCACTGGTATACACGGGGCACACGGAAGGCAGGATACTGCAGGTGATCAAATTGGCAATAATTATACCTCATACTATAGTGGCATTATTTTCAATAAGTATACTCTCCCAAAATGGTTTATTTGCCAGAGTTTGCTACAAATTAGGATTGATAAATGTGCAGGGAGATTTTCCATTATTGTTATATACGAAAAATAATTTTGGTATTATCCTAAGCTATATATGGAAAGAGGTACCTTTTGTTGCATACTTCAGCTTAGCCTTGATGTCCGGTATAAATAAAACTTTAGGTGAGGCCTCGGAAAACTTGGGCGCATCTAAATTAAAGACTTTTTTTCATATAGTTTTACCTCTGAGCATGCCTGCCATAAGAAAAGCCTTTCTGATTATTTTGACATTTTCTTTTGGGGCTTATGATCTGCCGTTTTTATTGGGAGCGACTGTTCCCAAAGCCTTGCCTGTACAGGCCCATATTGAATACGTTCATCCTGATTTGCACCATAGGCCTTACGCTATGGCCATGAATGGGTTGATATTGATAGTAACTTGGATCGTGGCGGGAGTGTACTACCTGATGACCAAAAAAAATAAAATAACAGGTGATATCCATGAAGAATTTTAGATCAAACAGGCTGTTAAATATTTTTCTATATATCAGTTTGTTGATAATATCAGTGCCTATAGTGATTCTTTTTCTATGGGCTTTTACCGCTAGGTGGCCCTGGCCGAATCTATTACCAAAGACCTATTCATTTAGGGCGATCAAAGAGATTTTTGCACCCCATGCAAGGATCTTTCAAACCTTATTTTCGAGTACGTTATTATCTTTGGCTGTGGCGACTGTATCAGTTATAATAGGCACTATGACTGCCCGGGCATTGACCCTGTATGATTTTATGGGAAAGGAATTGATAGTCCTTTTGAGTATTGCGCCAAATCTGGTGCCCGGGACCGTATTTGCCATGGGGATACATATAGTGTTTATACATATGGCACTTGCCGATACCGTATTAGGAGTAATAATAGTTCATCTCATATATACTTTACCTTATTCCGTAAGCATCATGAGGGATTTAACACAATCTATAGGGGGGAGATTGGAAATGCAGGCCTATGTTTTAGGGGCATCGCCCTTCAAAGCATTTATTTATATCACTCTGCCACTGCTTATGCCGGGGATAAAAACAAGCATCGGTATGGCTTATATCATCTCGTCCAGTCAATATTTCATCTCCCTGTTGATAGGCGGAGGAAAAGTTAAAACGTTCAGTATGCTTATGGTGCCATTCATAGCAAAAGGGGACCGTGCTTTGGGTTCTGCCTATGCCCTGATATTTATGATGTCTACACTTTTGATCCTTATAATAACAGATAGAGTTACAAAAAAATTACCATATCAAAATGATGGGGGAAAATATAAATGGAATTGGAATTGAGAAATATATCTGTTACACTGTCCGATAAAAAAATATTGAGGTCCATAAATCTAAAGGTTGAAGATGGGGAATTCATATCACTTTTAGGTGCTTCCGGATGTGGGAAAAGCACCTTGTTAAAAACAATAGCAGGCCTTATAGATCAAGATGAAGGCTCTGTTGTATTGGGCGGAAATGTAATAGATAAAACACCTGCCCACAAGCGAAGAACCGTTATTGTTTTTCAAGACCTTAGACTGTTTCCTCATATGACAGTTGCGGAGAATATAAGTTTTCCTTTAAAAATGCTCGGTATTGATAAAAATGGATGCAGGAAAGAAGCGATAAATCTGCTCGAGAAGGTTAAATTGGAAGGTTATGAAGACAAACATGTGAACAAAATGTCGGGCGGCCAGGTACAAAGAGTCGCCTTGGCCCGTGCCCTTGCCGCTAAACCGCTGGTATTACTTTTGGACGAATCTTTCTCCAGCCTTGATATCAATTTGAGAAAGGATATGCAAGAATTAGTTCTGGACCTGCAAAGGGAGTATAAGATAACCACCATACTTGTAACCCATGACCAAGAAGAAGCGCTTACCATGTCCGACAGAATAGCTTTTATGCATAATGGTCAAATAGAACAATATGATACGCCGGAGAATATATTTAAAAACCCGATAAATACCACAGTAGCTGATTATTTTTCAAAAGGCACATATGTCCATGGGAAAATAATAAACAATAAATTTATCAGCCGTTTATTCAGCAGCAATGTGGACAAAGAAAATGGGAAGTATAAATGCCTTATAAGGCCTTCGGCAATAAAGATAAATAAATTTAGAAACGGTGAATATATAGTGGCGGGAAAAATATATCAGGGGGACAGTTATTTGCTGAAGCTGGATAATACGGATAGTAATTTGAAATTAGAAAGTGTCGTTCCGGATTTCACGGCCGTCATGGAAGGGGACAAGGTTAATATAGAATTAGACAAGGCTAAGCTTGTTTTCATACCTGAGAAATAGTTTAGTCATGGCATCACTTTCATTTTTTGATAGAAAATAATGCTCTATTTTTTACTGTATTGATTCCTGTAGATATTTTCTCATCTGTACCAAGCAATTTGCATAGAATGTGCTCAACATTTGGATTTGATTTGGTTATCATACCACAGCAGGTGGCACAATAAGCATATATTTTTTTATCATATTTTTTAAACCCGGCCTGTAAGTTTTTAGTCAAATCCTTTTCCTTTATGAATGCACAACCTCCTGCACCGCAGCATTGAATATCGCTTATTTCCCGAAAATTGTTCTTATCAATATATTTTTCCAACATTCTATAGATTGTTCTATGTTCTTTGTCCGGGCATGGTAAAAATAATAAACCCTCTATCCTATCAGAACCATCTTTAGAAATTAAACTGTCCATTATTTTATCATGTTCATATATCATAGATATTTTGATATCCGAATTGTTTTTTAAGTAGTGATAACAATTGGGGCATAATAATATCAATTCTTTAATTTTTAATTTTTCAAAATTTTTGTTTAATCTGTTTCTTACATCTTCCTGTTCTTTTTTCATGCCTAAGTCAGCCATAGGCTTGCCGCAACAATCAAATATTGTGGAAATTTTAAAGACCTTTTTTAACTTTTCTGAGATGATTTTAGTGGTGCCGGGATAGTATGACGGGAAATTACATCCGGGAAAAAAAGCTACTTCACTATTTATATTTTTATAATTTTTGAAAATGTAGTTTCTTTTTTCTAATACCAACATGCTATAACCATTTCTATATAAATTGTAACCTTCTTTTATTCTCTTTTCTCTTAAATTCAAAGATAATTGTCGTCCGTCTATATCAACCGGGCAAACAATCTTGCATTCTCCACAGAGATAACAATTGTATGCAAGGCCAGGTAGAGCGGCATAACCTTTCAAATTTATATTGTACTTTTTTAAAAATAGACAGTGTTTCGTACATTTTCCACAATCAATACATTTTTCATAGTTTACCGTCAAATCCTTCACCTTCTTATTTATACAGATTTGCTATTATGTCAATGTCTTTTCCCCTTCTATACATATATTGTAGTTTTTGCATTTCTATCATTGTTCTGAATCTGCCTTTTTTTACAAATCGTCTTTCCGAAGTTTCAATTTTTGTTTCAGTCAGGGCTATTTTTTCCTTGTCGGCTTTTATATCCATCGATAACTGATAATCTTCCATGAGAGGAATCTCCGCAAATCCTCCCAATTTATAAAAATAACTTTTGATTATAAATATCCCTTGATCTCCAAAGGCTATATTTCTCAATCTGACTCTCAGATTGGACATAAAGCCGCATATCTTCATGAGGATGCTTTTACTATCAAATTTTATTCTGAAACAACCGGCTTTATATCCCCGGCGGATTATTCTGTGAATTTGGCCAGGGGCATCGTCGGGGAGTATACTGTCTGCATGCAAAAATAAAAGAATATTCCCTCTTGATAATGATGCCCCATAGTTCATTTGATAAGAACGGCCTTTTTTAGGGGAGTAGAAAAGTTTATATTTTTTTTCAATTATTCTATCAGTTCCGTCATCGCTTCCGCCGTCTACAAATATAATTTCACAGTAATCCCTGAATTGTTCTAAATTATCCATTGATTTGTTTATTGTAGAGGCTTCATTATATACCGGAATAATAATTGAAATTTTCTTATCTGATTTATCTAATTTAATATTCATTTAAATACTCTTCTTTTATCATTTTTAAAAACCCTTCGGATAGATAGGCTTTGATTTTCTGATAAGTATAACCGTTGGATATAAGCTTGTCCGGATTTTGATACTCTGCATAAGCCATTGCACACCAGGTTATTCCTCTCAGGCAATTCATAGATATATAATCCTTTATAGAATTCCAAAGTTCTTCTTCATCCTTATATTGGTCGGAGTTTTTGCAATATTCTCTTATGAAAGAAAAGATTTCTTCATCGGATAGAATAATATCTGTTTTCCAAAATGTTGTTGTAGGCGCTAAAAAATGCCCTAAATCCTGTGCCGGAAATCCGTATATGGGTTTTTCCCAGTCTACTATGTAGTTGTTTTTACCTTTTCCATTTATGAGGAAATTTCCTGAGTTTAGCTCCGTATTTATTATGGTTCTTCTTCCTATATCAACAGTCTTTATATTTCTTCCTTTTTCCAGCAGGCACTCTATATCATTTTTAATATCTGTATCCATATGCTTTGATAGTCTGTATTTATCAAACATTCTCAAACATTCTTTATAGATAGCTTCTATGGGGTTTTTCGGTTTTAGCAAATTATTAGTTTTTAAAATAGGCGTATTATGAATATCTGCCAAGGCCTCTGCGGCAAGTTTTAAATCTCTTTTATAGTCTAAATGCTTTCCAGGAAGATACTCCATAACCAAAAATCCATAGGGTACTAATTTTTTTCTGTCGTCACAATAGATAGGTTTTGGGGTTCTACCGGTCTTACTCAATAATTTTAAGGCATCATATTCATATCTGATCTGGTTTTCCAAATCCATCTGGCTAGCCGTTGCTATCCTCAATACCAGTTGTCTATTATAAGTTTTTGAATTGAAGATATAGTTGATATTATATTCACCCTGGCCTAAAACAGAAAAACCTATCTTCTCCTCCATGTCAAACCTGTCCATAAAATTTTCATCTTTTTTAAAATTGTTTAAATCGATTCTATTCATTCTCATCACGTTTTTTCATAATACCTTTGATATAATACCTTTGATCAGTTTCCGCGTATTATAACAGGGAACGTTTTTATCCTCTTTTAACATTTCATATAATCTCATAAAATCCTTTTCATCATCTATATCTAATTGAATATTTCCTATCCCATAAGATTTTCCCGCGTTTTTTATTTTATCTATAGTATCTTCAAACACTGAACTCGTACTGTATTTTATGTCAAACATCTCCTTGTTCTCTTCTTTCATTCCGATCAAATAATATCCCCCGTCAAAGGTTGGAGAGATGGCTATATCCCTTGTTTTCAATATATTAAAAGCTGTTTCTATGTCATTTTTATTCATTAAAGGGAGATCGCTCCCTATAAGAACCACATTTCTGTATTGTTTCAAGGAAAAAGATATGGCATTGAACATTTTTTCGCCTAAATCCTTTCCCTCTTGTTTTAGAAAGTATATATCCCTATGCACAATGTTTTTCAGAATTTCTAAATTTCCGTGTTCCGAATAATTGACGATTATATCTATTTCCATATCCTTTATATTATTATATATATCCTTTATAAAAGCTGTCTGAATCTCTATACACAGGTCCTTACCTAAAAAGGGTTCCAGTCTCGTTTTGGTTTTATTTAATGTGGGTATACGTGTAAAAAAAATAATCACTTTATCTTTCATTTTGCTCCCTTACCGTCAAGATTTTATATTTTTTATATAGATACACACCTATGGCTACCATAAAAGCTACTGCGAATAATACAGAAAAAAACATATTATTTCTATTTTCACTGACTATAATTCCCTCTGTAACCATACTAAAGGTAATTATCCCCGGGATCATAAATATGAAAGTTCCCATGGTGTACTTTACTACGGGGATATTTGTTATGCCATAAGCAAAATTCTGAAGATTAAACGGAAATATAGGTAATAGTCTGGTTATCATTAAAATCAACATTTCTTTTTCAGGGGATATTTGGAAGATTATATCATATAACCTTTTATTTTTTTTGACTAATCCCTTGATAGAATCTTTTAACAGATACCTGCTCAAGAGAAACGATAATACAGATCCTATAGTCACACCTATCAGGCAATATACACTACCCAGCCATGGTCCAAATAATCCGCTTGCTACTACAGCAAAAGTGACTCCGGGTAAGGCTAAGACTGAGGAGCCAATTATGGTAAATATTAAATATAGAAATATTGATAGCAGATAATTATTATGAATAAAATCAGTAATTGGTTTAAAATTGTTGCTATTTGTCAAATAAAAGCCCAATTGAAGCTTTCTATTTAAGAAAAATCCTATAGTTATTACTAAAATAAAAATTGAAACCTTTCTATATTTTTTCATCACTCTTTTCCCTAACATCACTTACTTCCCGCGAATAATATATTTTTCTTATCAAAGCAATAAATATTGACACTGCAAACAATATAAGAAGCCCGGTTACCAACAATTGTGCTCCGCCTGTCAACATACCGCCAACATATGAATAAACTATGGTTGCCGGTAATTGTCCTATACCCGTTGCTATAAAAAACGGTATAAATGCCATGGAAGTAAGACCCGCCGCGTAACTCACAAGATCGAAGGACATGAAGGGAAGAAGCCTTGCTATCAATATAGACTGTCTTCCATATTTTTTAAAAAACTCATCAACGCTCTCCAATCCTACCTTGCTTGTCAGTTTCTCCACTACATCTCTACCTAAAATGCGGGATATATAAAAACATATTAAAGCCCCCAGCATTGCACTTGACCAGGATAATATGGCCCCCTGCCACCATCCGAATAGATTAGCATTTGCAAATGTGATTAAAAAAGCCGGCAGCGGTGCTACTACCGATTGGAAAACCATCAATCCTGCTGATACGAGCATTGCATAGGTTCCATATTCATCAATAAAATCCCTGACTATTTTAAAGTCCCCTGTTGAAAACATTATAAATATATTATTTATCAATTCATTTACATTGGGATTGAAAAGATATAATAAAATAGATGCCAAAATTATACCTACGAGGATTATTTTTGATTTATGTTTTAACATTTTTTCTTTCATATTTACACCCAACCTTAAAAAATTTTAATTAAATGGCTATCCACTTAAACCGTTTTAAATGAATAGCCATCTATATCAACTACTCTAAAAGACCTTTATAATCATCCCCGCCTTCATTCCAAGCTTTTATACCACCCTCTAAGGTATATATATTATCCGCCGATATGCCCATTTTTATCATCAAATCCGTTGCTGTCTGCGCATAGACCTTACCTGAATAACAAACCAGCGCATACTTATCATCGGAATTTCCCGTTTCATTTCCCGTTGCCTCTTTGAGTGCCGCCTTCAAATTTGCTGTTCCTGCCGCATCGTCACCATCTTTAGCGGCATCCTGATCTGCCCCGTAGGAACCTGTTATATGGCTTGTGTTATAGTCCTCCGCTTTCCTTACGTCCAGAATAATATAATCACCTGATTCCGATTCTATCGATGCCTTTAAATCTTCCGCTCCTATGTATTGCATAGGGGCAGGGTCTGCTCCTGTTGTTTCTTTTTCTCCTTTTCCACATGCTGCTAATAATAATGATAATACAAGCAAAATAAGTATTAGTTTTAGTGATTTGTTTTTCATAATGTTCAACCCCCCATAATAGATTTTTGTCT
>CAYOGD010000045.1:0-9854 GCA_964403395.1 uncultured Alkaliphilus sp. | reverse complement strand
GAAATCTCGGGTTTAGAGGCCCTTGACACCGATGAAACATCAGGTGCCGGACGCGCAACCGGAGGTACCGGACCTGCCTGAACAGGGCTCGCCTGAACAGGATTTGCCTGAGCAGGGTTTGCCTGATGGGATGAATCCGCTCGAGTAGATGGGGCGGATTGAACAGCTGGCCCTCCCGACTGTGCTCCCGCTGTTTTAGCCCCGCATTTTGTGCAAAACACTGCGGTATTAGGAATTCGGTTTCCACAATTTTCACAGAACATAATAATATCCCCTCCTTTTGTTTTTTTATTTCTGAATCTATTCTTCATCAATGCTGATTAAGATATTGTCTTTCACATCATATAAAATAATATACACAAATAACAAAACTGTCCATCATTTATTAGAATTATAATTATATTTTTTTGTATGCTTATGATTCCGATGGGACCGATGCACCTTTCAACAGAACGCTTCCGCAACTTTCACAGAAATTATCACGTGCATCACATATGCTTCCGCAAGGTGTACAAAAAATTATCGTATCCAGGGATTTGTCATATTTCTCTAAACAGTTCAAATATCTATAACCGTGATAACGAACATAGTCACCGACTCTGAAATATTCGTACATGATAGAATTGTCTTCCTTTATTAATTTATATAAGGAACCATCTTGCTTACGAATAAAAACAACATAATCAGTATAATTTTCTTTATATTTTTTCCCATCCTTATTTTTTCTGGTTCTGGTTTTTTGAATAACTTTTTTATCCTCTACCACACCTTCCCAATCAGGCTTATTCCTGCCCCGCAGAGATAATAAAAATACTATGCCTATAACCCAAAACATAGCAACTATCACCTTGATAACAAGAATTCCCTCCGAATCAAGTTCTATGTCGTCGATAAGCAATAAAATTGTAGGGATCAATATACTCAATCCTATCACCCAGATTAGCACAACACAGCAATACTTCTTAAAATAATTTTTAAAACAGGGATGTCTATTTTGGTCCGACCAACCTATGCCACCTGCCCCCAATGCCGAATCACTGCCATATTTATTTTTCCCGCTATATTTTACACCGCAATTCGGGCAGGTCTTTTCTCCCCTTTTAATCTTCTTTCCACAATTCCAGCAAAAAAAATTTCCGTACCCCCTAATTTTTATACTCATTTTTCCGGCCCTCCTGTCTATAAATGTCGATATATGTTCATTATAAAATAAAGGCTCCTTCTTTTCATCAGATGACACTTGTAATTCAATGACAAAACTTAAAAGTGTCATTGAATTACAAATGCCCATATGCTAAACTGAAACTAATATGTCCAAAAAAGGGGGCCATTTCTTTGGATTTTAAAACAAAACTTAACCTATTATTTGAACAACTGAATTTCGCAAACATCAAGGTAGCCCGTTATGGCAGGTTAGATGCCTCCCTCATAAGCAGATTCAGAAACGGAAAAAGAATTCCCTCTTCAGGCAGCAAACAGATCCGACTGCTCAGCAATGGCATTGTGCTTTTGGCGAAAGAACAGAAAAAAGTTGAAGAATTATGTAATATTTGCGGTTTTTCTGTTTGTGAAACGCAATATCTATTCCTTAAGCTTGAAGAGTGGTTGAATAGAGAAGATTCAGAATTGAAACCAAAACGAAATGTAAAAAAATCAAATGTAACTACCGAAAAGAATGAAGTTAGATTTATCGCCTTTTCTAAAAAAATGGATATTTTAATGAGTTCATTTGGAGTCACAAATATCAGTTTAGCAAAATCCCTTCACATAGATACCTCATTGATAAGCCGTTTCAGAACAGGAACACGAAATCCGAGCCTAAACAGCTGGTTCCCTCAGCAATTTTGTTATTGGATGGCCGAATATATATTTACGCTGCCAACAGAAATACGCGAAAACAAATTGCTTCCTCTGATTGAAGAACCCATACCGAATACAATTAAACTTCTCAATGAGCGTTTAATAGAATGGATGTACAGTGACTTTAAGTTTAAGGATTTGTGTTTGCTAAATGAATTTTTAAATAGATTGGAAAATTCGCATACCCCCTTTACTATTTCACCAAGGCTTATGGAATCAATAAAGTCGGTGCCCGTATACGGCAGGGCGACCAAAACTTTTATTGGGATTAACGGACTGAGAAACGCGGTTATACATTTTTTGGTCTTTGTCGCTATGCATTCAAAACCTTACACATTATATCTATATTCTGATCAACCCATGGGCTGGCTGATCAACAATCCGGAATTTTCAAATGTATGGTCATTATTGATGCACATAACTCTGCAAAATAAAAATAAAATACACATTATACACAATATCAACCGAGCACCCACGGATTTGTTTGGAGCTATTGAAAGATGGCTTCCCCTATATATGTCCGGGTTGATACAATCTTTTATTTGTGAAAAAGATTTAAAAGGCCGTTTCCATCAAACCATGTTCATTGTTCCACAAATCTGTAGCATAAATGCATCTTTTGTAGCAGGAACCGAAGATTCGGCAAAATATTTGTTCACCACCTCCGAACCCCTTATAGAGTATAATTATCAACAATTTCAGGCACTTATGCAATACAGCAAACCTCTGCATGAGACATATACTTTTGAATCTTTAGGTGCTTATAATGATTTTATTAAGCAAACTTCCCTGCCGACAGGGGTATCCGACAACCTCATATGCACTCCTTCAATGGCAACCATGCCTGATGATTTGTTTGAAAAAATTATAGAACGCAGTGGTCTGAGCGATCAAAATATAAACTATATCAAGGAATATAGAAAAAACAGTATGGAAACATTTAATTCAGGCTTGAACAAGTTTAAGGTCAATGAATTTGTCGTGATGCCGGATAAAGATGACATCCTTGCGGGAAAAGTTAAACCGGATTTACCTTCCCTTGATATTTATTATACTGCCGAAGAATTTATACAGCATATGCAAAATATTGTTCGATTGATGGATGATGATAATAACTATTATTTTCGCCCTTTATTTGAGAGTCCCTTTGAAAATCTTATCATATCTTCATTTGATGACGGGCTATCCCTTATCACCAAAACAGAAAAACCTATCAGGGTTTTCCTGCTTGAAAATAAATCAATGAGCCAATTCCTTGCAAGGTATTTAAATAACCTCCATCGGGAGGTTGAACCCGGTACCCACCATAAAGAAGATATCCGGACACAATTAAGGGAATACATCGAATCGATAGAAATAACATCACAAGACCCATCAAAGCTTTAGGATGTTCTTAAAGAACAAGAAGGAAACAATCCCGTACCCATGTTTCTTTCGCTTTTTCATGTCTCCATATCAGTTAAATCGTACAAATAGTTCCGCCCGATTATTTATTCCCAGTTTTTTATATAGGTTTTTTATATGAAAATTGACAGTATGTATGCTGATATTCAATTTTGTGGCGATCTGTTTTGTATTCTCCCCGTGTAAAAGCAACCATGCTACCTCTTCTTCCCGGGGAGTAAGATTAAAAGCCCTAAATTGGTCTAACAACTGCACATCTTGCATCTTCTCGGTCATATCAACACCATAAAAATCATCTGCCCAACTGGCAGCAAACAGATGTTTTGAATAGGCCGGGGACAGAAGTATAAATACTATGAATACTGCGCAAGAAACCAGTGTAGCAATGAAAGGCAGCTGTTCAGGTGCATAAAGAGAAATAGCACCCGGTATCACATATGAAACCATGCTTATAGGCAGCACTGTGACGAGACACAGCTTAAATATGCGGAAGTCTCCGTGTTTTTTAAAAACACAGCCAAGGAGATAATAAGCGGCAATATATCCTATCTGTTCAAAACCGTGGATACCACGGGCAAAACTTCGTAGCAAAGAACCTTCGGGCATAAAATAGAGCCCATATGTACATATCATGGCAATAAAAAACAGGTTACACATATTCCAAATGCTGTATTTGGTGATAAACTGCAGGCCGATGGCTAAACAGACCACTAATATACCCACTGCACCGTTTGCAATCATAGCTTTTTGTGAGGATGCCCCGGGCAGATAGGTATAAAATATTTCCACAAAATAATGAGCTATAAAGAAATACAGGGTCAATTTAAGGGGTGTGTTCAATTTCGCTTTTGGCCTATCTTCTACAGCCAAAAAATCATTTGTTTTATATAGAACTAAACAGACACAGGTGCCTATAACAAGAAGCGTCAAATATGTCTTGTCAAAAAAACCCGATATGAAGGACAATCCCGAATCCAGTTGGTTGAGAGAAAAAAATAAGGAGATAGCCACTGCCCCCAGCAGCCTTTCCGGATTGTTCAATGTAAAGGTATAAGCAAATGATGCACAGGCGGCACAGCCTCCCAAACCGAATATGAAAACAATTGCCATAAAAAGACTTAGCAGGCTCTCAGTCATCACAATCCAGATAAAGAATGTGACAGCTGTTGTTACCGCCAATATTCTTGAAATCGTAGCCATATTTTTTGTATCGGTAATGGCAAAAAGTGCTCCCGCACCTAAACAATAGGCACTTCCCATAAGAGTCATGGCATCGAGCCCCAAAATATTCACGGCATCACTGAATAGGGCCTCTTGCATATTTGCAAAAACAGGAGCCAAGGGAAAGATCAACATATATTGCAGATGACTTAAACGAACATTTTGAATATTTATATTATCTTTAGAGTACATCAATGTGAGTATAGTATGAAAAATACTTTTTCTGCTCTGTTTAATTGTTGCCATCTCATCACCCCTTCATTGTACACTGATAGGATGCTGTATCGCTCTTCAATAAGGTTTAATATATTCAGTTCACCTTCATTAAATATGTTTTTATGTATACGGAGATGGTAGACTTATCATGCTAAAATAAACTATGTCATTCATATATTTTTCTTTTATTATACATGTTTCATAAAAATATTTCCATTATTATACCAACGAAAATTTATTCTTTTTTATGTCCGGGGGACATCAGATCATGTGAAAAAGCACCTTTCTTACTTTTTGTCATCCTGAGCGAATGCGAAAGATCCGTATTTTGAGCCGTTCTAAATTCCTCGCTGCGCTCAGAATGACAATTTTTACACAGCTTGGCGTCTTGAAATCACCGGAAGAGCGTTCTTGAAATGTCCCCTTAGGCAACTTCTCCGGCAATTTGATGGCAAACAAAGCGTCCCCTTGCCATGATATTTCTTTGTTTAAAGATTGCCTTATCCAGGGTATATACATACTGAAAAAATAGCTCGCAATTCCAATTTTGTGATATTATGTTATCAATCACATTGTAGGTGAAATATGTGAGGTCGGTTTTTATTTTATTTTTGTGATTGTTTTATGTTAAAAAGTAAAAATGTTTTCTAAATTGATTTCAAATTATTTTATATTGAGGTGTTTCTATTGAAAATTTTGCTCAACCTTTATCTATTTTTTGCAATTATATTGACCCAGTTTTCTTCCGCTTATTTTTTTTCAAAAGCCAGAACTAACTATCGAAAAGTATTCTCCGCATTAACCCTGTGTATCGGCATCTATTTATTTGGCTTTTTAATGATTATTAACAGTAATAATTTGCAGGAAATGGTTTATTGGAACCAGTTTCAATACCTGGGTGTGCAATTTATTTCTGTTCTATGGCTTGTTGTGGCCCTTCTTTATACAAAGACTATCTATACCTTAAAAGGCCCGTTGGCAATTTTGCTTTTTTCTGTGCCTATAGCTACTACTTTTATACGCCTCACTAACCCTTTACATCATCTTTTTTATAAAAGCTTAGAAATGAAACAGGTATATGAATATTCCGTCCTCCGCATGGTCAGAGGCCCTTGGTACTATGTCAATATTTCCTATACTGTACTGTGTCTGCTCCTGGCAATTTTAATTTATTATCTGGAGCATATGAAAAATCGGGCTAAACATACGAGGCCCCAATTTATGGTTTTTATTCTCGCCTCGCTGCTACCTCTGATTGGGGTCAGCTTAATTCTCAGTACTTATAAGGAGCAAGGCATTGATTATGTTGCATTAGCAATGCCTGTTTCCCTTATTATTATTAATTATGGCATTCTAAAATATGATTTTTTGGAGATAAAAACCCTTGCACGGGAAACCATCTTTGAAAACAACACTGCTGCCATGGTAATATTGGAACCAGAACTTGGAATAATAGACTACAATAAGGCTGCTCTAAATTTTTTTGAGATGCTAAGTATTTCACTGGATGAATATCCTATTGAGCATATCTCCAACCAGAAATCGGAATTGCCGGATTTTTTTAAAGATGAGTCCATACGAGATTTTTCCCTGATAATCGATAATGAAGAGCATTTTTTTGAAATCGATTCGGTACTATTGAATGATCCCCCCGGTAAAAACACGAGAATACTCAAATCCATTCGAGATATTACAAAAGAAAGGAAAATGCAGAAAAAACTTAAAGTTTTGGCCACCATAGATTCTTTAAGCGGCCTTTATAACAGGGCAGAATTTATGGAACTAGCCCAAGAAGAATTCACTAGAAACAAAAGAAATAACGAAGAATTATCCCTTTTAATGATGGATATAGATTATTTTAAAATTGTCAACGATACCTTCGGGCATGCGGCGGGGGATGAGGTAATCCGTAAATTAGGAAACATTATAAGAAATAATTTTCGTAAAACCGATATTATAGGACGATTAGGGGGGGATGAATTCGCTGTCCTTCTAAAAAATGCGTCTATAGAAGAAGCAGAGGAATCCGCCAAAAAACTCCTAAAAGCCATAGACGAAACAAAAATAGTTTACGAAGAAGAGAAAATCGGCGTAACCATAAGTATCGGAGTGGCAACAACCTCCGGCACCGCAGACAACAATATTGAAAATATTTTAAAACAGGCGGATGCCGCCCTTTACGAGGCAAAAACAGAAGGGCGAAATCGCATCATAATTTCAGAATAATAATTGTGCGATATAAAGATAAAAGGAGCCTTGTGGCAAGCCACAGGCCCCTGATTTTTTTTACATTTTATGTCTTGTCGTTCATGAACACCGGCTGCCCCACTATGATCTTTTTAACAGTGCCGTGATTGATTCTTAGCTCGGACTCGATGCACAGTTTGTTCACGCCGGTAATATCTATAACTACATCTTTTAAAGTTTCACCGGGCTTTAATGTGAGAGATTTAAGAACCATTCCGTCTTTTGTTTCTTTCCGTATATTCATCACCAGACTGGCCTTTGCACTGCCATCAAGATAAAAGTCGGCACGGAAGTATTTATATTTACCCCCCGGCTTCAAAAAGAAAGTAAAATACTGCAAACTCATGTTTTTACTATTGGTTACCCCCCATTGGTATGTTGCATCCGAAGAGGTCAGTATTCCAGTGTCGGCAGTCAATACAGTCCCGAAATAATTTTCATAATAAGCCGTATCGTCAATTTTTAAAATTTCATATTTGGAATCGCCCAGCTTCTCAATGATATCGGATATTTGACCCGGAAATTTTATGTCACCGGAATCAATACCCGGAAGTTTGATACCGGGTCTCTTACCGGTGTCCTCATCAGGCTCGGGTGTTTCACCCGGGGGCTTGAAATCACCGGGGTCTATACCCGGAAGTTCGATACCACCGGGGTCAATGCCCGGGAGTTTGACATCACCAGGACCAGTACCCGGAAATTTTATGTTATCGGGGTCAATACTCGGAGGTTTGATATCAGGTATTTCCTCTGTATCCGCCGATGAACCGGCTTTAGTTATAGTTGCTTTTCTATCCACCGGATCCCATTCAATGTCACATCCCAGATTTTCGGTAACGAATCTTAGGGGCAGCATGGTACGGTCACTTACAATCAACGGCTTTACGTTGACATTATCAACATCGATGGGAACAACTTTGCCATTGATCAATGCGTTACTTTGTCCAATCCACAGTTCCAGTTTTGTCGCACCTAATGATATTGTTGCCTTTCTTTCCACACCGTCCCATTCAATGTCGGCCCCTAAGGGCTCCGCTGCATATCTTATAGGCAACATTGTACGATCTTCGATAATAGTAGGACTTACATCCATAACAATGGGTTCACCATTGACAACGTAAGTGCTGCTGTCGATAATAAAAACCATAGTGGTGGCTTTATTTCCTTCCGATGTTTCGGCAATGGCTGAGGTTAAAGAAGAAAACATCATCAGCGCTACTAATATCCAAATCATTATGGAAAACGGCGATAATAATTTGCTGCGGTTGATTCCTGAAAAACCTTTCATTTTTTTCACCCTCCTTTTCTAAAAATCTTTTTTAACGACGACATCACCTTCGCCTATAGTGCAAATATTATTTATCCGTGTTAACTATACTTGCACTAACACTCTCCGCAGTTACTGCTATCGGCGGAATTTAATATAGACCGGTGTGCCTTTCGTACCTTCGTTAGCATTAGCGGGAGTATGTGTATTTTGCCAACAAACACTATCCCAATCGGGCTTCACACTTTCAGGATTATCAAGAGCAAAATCAAGACCGGTTATAGGCGGCAAGGTTTTTTCCCATGTGAACCATAGATAGAGAAATCTGCCCCCCACACCCTGATTCAGATTCATACCAGTATAATATTCAACATAGTTCTGATTGTGGTTCCTCTTTTCTTTCACTTCATCACTCCGCCCTTGGCCCCTAGATTCCATAAAAATGTCGGTAATGGCACCTTCCGGATCTTCACTCTCTAAATACGCTAAATATATAAAATGGCCACCTAAACCTTCGTTTAAATCAACATTAAGTAACTGCCAACCGGCACGAGTCTCGTTTCTAGCTTCATCTTTATCTTTAGGATGGTACATGAGCATAATATCCTTTATATACTTTTGCACCGGCCACTTGTTTTCCTCCGCATTTGCCAGATTAAGCTTATCAAATTCTTTTTTTAGGTAGTCTCTTCTAAAAAAGAAGTCGCAAAGCTCCCATATAGGTACCAGAGCCGTTGTGGTTTTGTTACCAAATTCAACCAATGTGCCTGTATCTTCTAAAGAACTTGCCCATTTAGCCAAAGCATTAGGATCGGAAAATTGGCCTTGATTCAAACTTATACCGCCAAAAGCTACAAATTCTTCGCGTCTGTTGCTATCATATGCAGCTTTGTTCGTGACATTTTTATATTCAGTACTGACACTGGCACTGGCAAAAAGACTTTTATATTCAGCTTTGGCGGCAATAGAAAAGTTGTCATAACTGGTTGATGCCTTAGAGCTGGCAGTAATACTATAATCTGCTCGACCTCCCGTAATAGAATCCACAAGAACATAATGACCGAAAGTATCAAAAATGGTTTTAGCAGAGACATTATTGTCATTTAACATTTTTTTGGCATCAGCAGTAAGATAATTTTTAAAGTTAGTCGGTGCCTTAATATAGACTCCGTATTTTCTAACCAAATAGCTGTGGGTGGCGAAATACTGATCAGTTTTTTCGATACGCTCTTGGGCAAAATTCGCAGATACTGAACCGCCAAAACCCATATAGCTCCCTTTGGCACTGACTTTAGCCGACATATTGTTACTATATTCTCTTATGGATCTACCCTCAACAGAGGGCTCTTTGACATCATCATAACGAATTCGCACCATTCTTTGATCCTGAATAAGTTTTTGCGTATCTAAAACCTGTTGTTTCAAAGAATCCACCGATGCATATTCGCCAAATACATCATATCCACAGCCGACACGCATAATCACGGGGATATCTGCTTCAGTCGGATTTACCGGAATTTCTTTCCCCTGTGGGTCTTTGCCCCAGGTGTCTTTGAGTCCACTGATATCATCAGATTTCAAATCGGACCTGATATCGGGCCTGATGGTGATCTTATCAAAATCAGCGAAGGGGTCTACA
>CAYOGD010000044.1:0-9898 GCA_964403395.1 uncultured Alkaliphilus sp. | reverse complement strand
ATACAAGCATAAAATATTCACCTATTAAGGCCCTTATACACATATGTCATAGCTTTTATTGTAGGGTTAAAAAGAATCAGTACAATTATAAAATTAGAAACACCGTGCAATATATCAAAAGGAATTCCGCGGACCCAATAAGTCAGTCCGTACGCAGATCCATAGAAAAGGGATTCCGCTATAGCGAAAAAGGCTCCAAAGAATAATCCGAACAGCCCTGCTATTGTGGCATATCCATACTCGGTTTTAATGATTTTCTCTGCAAAATGTATGATGACTATTAACATGGGCCAAACGAGATAATATACTAAAAGCCAGGTAGAAAAACCGTATATAAATATTTCTGTTGTTGAAAAAATAATTGAAATTATAATGCTGTGTTTGATGCCAAAAATAATAGTGTATACAATGAATAACAATGAAACGATTTCTACATTAGGAATAAAACTCAATACTAATTTTCCCGTCGTTATAGATGCACTCAATAAACCTATAATTGCAATATCTTTAGCTTTCAATTTTACCACTTCTTTAATTCGAATTTGTAATGATCATTATTGTTTAACGGTATTTCATCCGGGCCTGAGGTAGCATCCAGTTCATTTACGTATATGTGGAAATATTCGTTCTTGTTTTCGTCCGCAGTGTAATTTACCATACCTGTGATCATTGAACCCAGCTCATATTTTTTAAAGCTCATTCCCAGGTCTGCCTGATTTTCATTTAAAAGTTCGGCCAGAAATTCATGGTCTGTTTTAAACTTGAAATTTTCATCTATATTTTCTTTTTCAACTATTATTTGGATTGTAACATCTTTAGATCCTCCTATTCCCTTAGGGGATAAAAAAGTTTTGTATCCCAGAAAGGCTGATGTGGCAATTATCGCTAGCAATATGATTATAAGTATTTTCTTTTTCATGTTTAATTTCTCCCTTCATAAAGAAAACCTTTCAATTGATAATTGAAAGGTTTTTAAATATCGATTAAATTACAGTTGCAGTAATAACATGTAATGTATAGAGAACATACGAAACCTGTAATATTTAAAACACCTCCCCATTACCCGTGAAGTCAACGATGTTTTTTGTATGGGCAGGTCTTCCGGCTTGGATGTAAGTTGTGATTTTGCCTTCCCGGTTAATCCAGTGGCTTTATAAAATTCACACATACCTTACGGCGGCGGGACCGCACAGGCTTTAAACCTGTTTCCCTTTTAATGCTCATTGCTTATTTGTTGCAACCCACACTCATTATTAAATTGTCCCTTAATAATAATATAAATTTTATCTAAAAGCAACCTTGTTATAGTATTTTCAGATATTATATATAGATTTTCGGCAAAAATTCGTTATTTATTTTGATCAATGGAAATATATTCTTTACATCGAACGTTTGTTCGGATATAATGATTAAAAGAACTTATGTTTGTTAGGAGGGATCATATATGAAATTTTTAATATTTGTAGGGACAATAAAGGAATTGAGGGAATATTTATTTTCATGGAAGAAATCAAAATAATCAGTAAAAAATTCGTTAAATATATTGTATCCCCGGCGAATATAATTATATATTATATTAATATTAACAATAGAAATATTCAAAATAGTATGGAGAACCGGTATGTTGTGATATTGATAAAATACATAATTATTTGACGGAATATAAACAAAAACAATATAAAACAGAGGAAAATGTTGAAATATAACTATTTCCAAGGCAATAATATTTTAGAGATTTATTAAACTATCGATTTTGGGCAGATATACCGTCAATGGAATTATAAATGATAGAATATAGAAGCATATTTAGGGTATTAAAAAATTAAATTTGATAAAAAATGAATATATGACGAAATTGAAAGAGGAATAGGGATATGATAAAATTTATAGGGCACTCCGTATTGACAGCGATGCCCATGTGGGGATACTATATGCATTCAGTAATATCCCCGGCAAAGAAGATTTAAATGGAAATAGCATGATGTATTCTTTGATGTTTTATGTTTTACAGGAATAAAATAATATAACTCATGTTTTTCAGGTTTTGCTTATGGAAAAAACCACATATGGTATAATATGGATAAGTTTAAAATTATTGAAATAGAAAATATATGTAAAGTGAAACTATTGGATTTAGGATATGATAGGGCTTGCAGGAGGGGCTATTTTATAGTAATATAATGGTGTACTTGCCGGTGGGGCTGATTGCCGGGATAGCCGGTGCTGTGTTATTTTATAGTAATATAGTGGTGTAATGTTTGAATATTATATAGCAAAAATTGAATACAAGTTGTTATTAAGGATGTGAAAAGAACAATGATGGACGATTTAATGTCGATATCTGTTATCATGTTTGTATTGGCATTTGGCGGTTATATACTTGCCACTTTGAGGGAAAAGGTCAATTTAAGCAACAATATTGTTTTTTTAGATAATAAAACCTTAGAATCCCATGATTTAGAGGACCTTGATATTAAACACTTTATGTTGGGAAGTACGGAAATAATGGTAGGAGATGAAATCAGAGTAGTATTAGAAAATGATAATAAGCTTGTGGGGGTTGTGCTTGGTGCTAATAAATCAAATAATACAATTGCGCTCATTACCAAAGGGACTGATGTTATTAAGCTAAATATTAAAACTATCAGAAATCTCAAGGTTATTAGCCGGTACGGCAAGTTTTTTACCAGATTTTAGAAATATTTATAAAAACCCTTAAATTTTTAAGGGTTTTTTAATTTATAAGATTTATGAATAATTTCAATACTCAGGTATTGTAAAATAAATGGGATTCATTTGAAGGATTTTTTATGGAAATGGAGAATTATATAATTAAAATTATTTATAAGATCCGGCAGGTGATTTTTTGAGTAATATTAGAAAACCGAAAAATACAAAAAGGCGCAGGAATAAGGCATTTTATTTAGTTATTCTAA
This sequence comes from uncultured Alkaliphilus sp., assembly GCA_964403395.1. Lineage (GTDB taxonomy): Bacteria > Bacillota > Clostridia > Peptostreptococcales > Natronincolaceae > JAAZJW01. Next base: position 6,962 of record CAYOGD010000044.1, on the reverse strand, counting down.
TAGTTATTTCATATTTTGGTTCGCGAATGGCGTATTTATTGAATGCATCAGCTCAAAGTACGTATGTAGTTGAGTACGGCAAAATTGAAAAATCCGTGGAGACTACAGGCTATGTTGCAAGGCAGGAAAAGATACTCACAACCGTCAGCAGCGGGGATATAAAATATTTCGTTTCCGAGGGGGAGAAGATTGCAAAGGGCCAAAAATTAGCCGAGGTTTATCTGGATCAATTGGATGAAAAGTCGAGAAAGGATCTCGAAGCGATTAATTTAAGATTACAGAATATTAAAGGGAAACAGGACGGGCAGGATGTTTTGAAAGGCGATATCGAAAAGTTAGAAAAACAGATATTATTTTTAATAGGGTCTATACAACAAGATCTAAAGGAGGAAAAGTACGATAGAATAGCTATTTTAAAAAAAGAGTTAGAAGATTTGTTGGATAAAAAAAGTGTTATTGCCGGAGAAAAAAGTTTTTTTGGTAAAAATATTGCCCAGTTAGAGCAGCAAAAAAGCCAATTAGAGAATAAAGTTAATTCTTCGGTTAAAACTATTTATAATGATTTACCCGGTATTGTTGCCATGGGCAGTGACGGATTTGAAGAGTTATTAAACTATAGGTTATTGCATGAGATCACCGGTAAACAGTTTAAATTACTGGAGAATAGTGATTTAAATTCATCTTCCGAAAAGGCTCAAGAGGAGAGGCCTGTTATCAGGATTATAGAAAATTATAAATGGAGCATTGTTGTTGAGATAGAATCCGAGCAGGGAGAAAAAATAGGAAAAGGTAAGAATATCCAAATAAGAGTTATAGATCAAAACAAAGAATTGAAAGCTACAGTACGTAATGTTATAGATGAAGAAGATAAGAAAATAGTTATTTTTGATTTAGATGAGTTTATAGATGATTTTTATAATATACGTGCAATAGCGATTGAAATTATATTGAGCCAATATGAAGGGGCAATGGTTCCTAATTCCTCCATAATAGAAAAAGAAGGTGTAAAGGGCGTATATACTTTAGATGTCAACGGTATCCCTAATTTTAAACCGATAAAGATTCTTACATCAAATGAGGAATATTCCGTACTTTATGATGGTTTTTTTGAACAAAAATCAAAAGGGAATCAGGAGGACCAAGATAAGGTAGAAAAAATAAAAACAATCAATCTATATGATGAAATAGTGATGAATGGTGATAAAGTTAAAGAAGGCAAAAGAATAAGATAAGTAGGAGTGTTTATATTGACATTTAAAAAAAACATTGAAGATGTTTTAATCAGGGTAAAAGATGCGGCGGCTGTTTCCGGTCGGGAAGTCAGTGATATTGAACTTGTGGCTGTTACTAAAACCGTTGATGTAGATATTATAAACGGGGCCATAGATTGCGGTGTTTTACATATAGGCGAAAGCAGGGTACAGGAATTATTAGAAAAGTATGAGCAGATTGGAGATGTTGTGAAATGGCATTTGATTGGGCATCTTCAGCGCAATAAGGTTAAATATATAATTGACAAAGTAGATATCATTCATTCCCTGGACTCATTCAGATTGGCAAAGGAAATAAATAAAAGGGCCGAGAATATAAATCGCATGATTGAATGCCTATTACAGGTAAATGTTTCGAAAGAGAAGACCAAATATGGCATCAATCTTGAAGATGTAGAACATATCTTAGAAGATATGACATTCTTGAACAATATAAGGATTGTCGGTTTAATGACAATTGCCCCCCATGTTGAAGATAAAGAACAAATCAGGCAATGTTTTAGAACACTCAAAAATATATTTGATCATATATCTGATATGGATTTTCCAAATGTTAAAATGAAATATTTATCCATGGGGATGTCCGATGACTTTGAAATTGCCATACAAGAAGGTGCAAACTTCATACGTGTCGGTACTTCCATATTTGGTGAAAGGAATTATTCAAAATAAAAAATTAAAGGAGGGTTTTTATTATGTCGGCAAAATTAATTGATAAGGTAAAAATTTTTATGGGGTTTGATGCATTTGAAGATGATGAAATCGAAGAAGAATTTTTAGAAGAAGAAGAGGATACAATTCCTGTTGTAAACAGAAGAAAAAATAGGGTTGTCAATATACACACCACTACACAGATGAAAGTTGTGCTCTACGAGCCCGATAATTTTGAAGAAGCACCGAGTATTGTAGATGATTTAAAGAATAGAAAACCTGTGATTATAAATCTGGAAAGTATAGAGCCGGAACTTGCCAGAAAGTTTTTTAATTTTTTGAATGGAGCCATATATGCATTGGATGGAAATATTCAAAAGGTTTCTTCAGGAATTTTTATTTTGGCGCCGAACAATGTAGACATTTCCGGAAACATAAAAGAAGAATTAAAAAATAAAGGTGTATTCCCTTGGCAAAAATAGGAGATAGATAGCATGTATATAATATTTTATGGAAGCTGGAAAGCTTAGTCGCCGGGAATGAGGAGATGATAGATTTTGTCTATTTCGCAAATAATAGCAGATGCTTTATGGCATTTGGTAAGAATAATCAATATATTAATTTTAGTCAGAATTGTTCTGCAATTCTTTAGCGTCAATCCGTTGAACCCCGTTATACAGTTCATATATAATGTAACCGAGTTCATCTTAGCGCCGATACGTGATGTTATCAGCAATGTATTCGGTTATTCCGGATTTTTGGATTTTTCCCCTTTGATAGCGATAATTTTGATACAAGTAATATATAATATAATTGTGAGGATATTATAGCCTGAACCTGATAATGCCTTTTAAATGAAAACACGGAAACAGGCGGTATAGAGACACAATGTGAGCTGAACAAAAAATAGCAATGAATTTTTATAAATCTACTTGAATAGACGATGGAGGTGGCAATATATGATAACACCTTTAGAGATACAAAATAAGGATTTTAAGAGGAGTATCAGGGGTTATAAGGAATATGAAGTAGATGAATTTTTAGATAAAATAATAGTTGATTATGAAAAACTCTACAAAGAAAATTTGGAATTGAAGGATAAATTGGAGGGAGCGCATTATCAGCTGGAAAAATATAAAGAAATAGAAGAAACATTAAAAAAGACTTTGATAGTGGCACAGGATGCGGCAGAAGATGTGAGGGCAAATGCACATAAGGAATCGGAACTCATCATACAGGAGGCCGATGCGAAAGCTAAAGAAATTGTTAATAAAGCAAATGATGAGATCGAAGATATAAGGGACAAGTTTGAAGGCATAAAAAATCAAATGCAGGTTTTCAAAACAAGATTTAAAGCCCTGTTACAATCACAACTGAATTCAATCGATGATGCATGTGATGATTTGGAAAAAGAAAATTAGGGTAATTCGGAATAAAAGTCGCATTTTGTGCGGCTTTTGTAATCTGGCTTGGAAATACTGTAATCAGGAGGGTTTTTATGGGCAGGATAGGAATAATAGGGGCTATGGATGAGGAAATATATAATCTAAAAAACGAAATGGAAATTGAGGAAGCAAAAACAGTTGCCGGTATGGACTTTTATACGGGTGCTATTGAAGATAAGGAGATAATTCTCGTCAGATGCGGTATAGGCAAGGTAAATGCGGCTATATGCACTCAAATTTTAATAAGTATATTTGATGTAAAAACAATCATAAATACAGGGGTAGCCGGTGCAATAAAAGATGATTTGGATGTATTGGATATAGTTATTTCTACAGATGTGCAACAACATGATTTTGATGTAACCGGGTTTGGATATAAATTAGGTGTAATTCCCGGGATGAAAAAATATATTTTTCCGGCGGATGAAGATCTGATTCAAAAAGCTGTGTATGCTTCTAAAAAAGTACTGAGCAACAATAAGGTGAACAGAGGAAGAATTGTTTCCGGTGATATATTTGTCAGTGATGTTAAATTAAAACAGTATTTATTAGAAAATTTTGGTGCTTATTGTACAGAGATGGAGGGTGCGGCAATAGGCCACACTTGCTATGTCAATAATATACCCTTTGTTATTATTAGAGCCATGTCCGATAGAGCCGACGGATCGGCACATGATAATTTTAACAGATTTGTTTATCAGGCAGCGAGTTATTCTAAAGATATTGTAAAGTTAATGCTAAGGAAGATGTGAGGACAGTAAGGAATAAAAATAAGACCCCCGGTATATACGTAGAGTAGAAATTAATTTAAATAGAAAAAAATATTGGAGTGGTAATTATGTCTAAAAATAAAGATAATCCACGCGACAGCGAGATACATGATAGAGTAGATCACATAGAAAAGATACCAAGAAGGATGGACAATATAGGAGTAGCGGAATATATAGAGATGATATCCAATCCTAAGAGGGTTATTTTTATGAATTTTATAGCCGGGTTGACCAGGGGGTTAGGAATGGGTATTGGTTTTACTGTTTTGGCCGGAATCGTATTATATCTGATGCGAAGTTGGGTTAATCTTCCCGTTGTCGGCAGGCTTATCGCTGAACTACTTGATATTATTGATGCCTACAGATAAAGGCGGTCCTATTGATAAAAATATATCTTATACTCTTTTATTTGAATAATTGCATGGCCATTATACTAAAGAAAAAGATGGGGGAGAGAATGTATGAATTATGCTGTTGTAATTATAGTATTTATATTAGATCAATTGAGCAAGGTATTGGCTTTAAAATATTTGGTGCCGGTTGGCAGTATTCCCATCATTAAAAATATATTTCATTTAACCTACGTTGAGAATCGCGGTGCTGCTTTTGGAATTTTACAAAATCAAAAATTACTCTTCATTGTTTTTGCTCTGTTGGTATTAGGCTCTATAGGGTTTTATGCTCATAACAATAAATTGGATAAAATCATGGTTTACGGATTGAGCCTGGTGGCGGGCGGTGCCCTTGGAAATCTGACGGATCGTGTCAGGCTGGGATTTGTTGTTGATTATTTTCATATTGTAAATTTCCCGGTGTTTAACATAGCAGATTGTGCTGTTGTCATAGGTATAATTTTGGTCAGTATTTTTATACTGAAATATGATTAAGCCGTCGAGTTTAAAAGGAGAGGGGTTTTTTGGATATAAAAAATCTGATAGTAAAAGAAGAGGAGAGTAATAACAGATTAGATGTTTATCTGGCAAAACAATACGAAGGATTAAGCCGTAACCATATACAAAAACTTATAAAAGAAAATTATATAAGAGTCAATAGCGAGCTAAAAAGACCGAATTATATTGTTAAACCGGGAGATCAGATAGAGGTCAGTTTGCCAAAGGCAGAGGAATTGTTCATAAAACCGGAAAATATTCAGATCCACATTGTATACGAGGATGATGATATAATTGTTGTTAACAAGCAGCAGGGTATGATAGTGCATCCGACCCTGACAAATCTTTCCGGTACCTTGGTCAATGGTTTGCTATATTATTGTGGTTCCAATCTGTCCGATATCAACGGTATGATGCGGCCCGGAATTGTTCATCGAATAGATAAAGACACGTCAGGATTATTGGTAATAGCTAAAAATAATATTTCTCATGAAATACTGGCTAAACAATTTAAGCAACATACTGTCAACAGAAAATATCGTGCGATTGTTTCAGGTGTTATAAAGGAAACAAATGCGACTATAGATGCTCCCATAGGAAGGGACCCCATGAATAGGCTTAAAAGGGCTGTTATAGGTAATGGAAAACATGCTGTCACCCATTTTAAGGTGTTGGATAGGTTCAGAGATTACACATATATTGAGGCTGAATTGGAAACAGGGAGGACCCACCAAATCAGAGTACATTTTTCCTATATCGGAAAACCTGTCTTAGGAGACCCCATGTATGGGCCTAAAAATTCAAAGTTCAAATTAAAGGGTCAGGTTCTTCACGCCAGAACCCTGGGTTTTATTCATCCTGCAAAAGGAGATTATGTGGAGTTTGTGTCGGATTTACCTGAATATTTTAATAAATTATTGAAATTGTTAAAAAATAATTATTTTAGAGAACGGTAATTCGTGGAGGGTTTTGAAATGAAAAAGCAAGTCCAACTTTTAGATGAAAAAGCGATTAATCGTGCTATTACTCGAATTGCTCATGAAATTATTGAAAAGAACAAAGGGGCAAAGGATATTATTTTAGTGGGAATAAAGAGTCGGGGTGTCCCTTTGGCTAATCGTTTAGCTGAAAAAATCAGAATCATAGAAGGCGGGAAAATCCCCGTAGGTATGCTGGATATTACACTCTACAGAGATGATTTGTCCGAAGAACAAATAGAACCCATTATACACAGCTTGAATATTGAAACAAATATTGATTATAAAATTGTCATCTTAGTGGATGATGTATTGTATACCGGAAGGACGACAAGGGCCGCTCTGGATGCGTTGATAGATATAGGCAGGCCAAAAATAATTCAATTAGCCGTACTTATAGACAGAGGACATAGAGAATTACCAATCAGAGCGGATTACGTGGGCAAAAATGTTCCCACTTCGAGGAAGGAAATAGTAAAAGTATATTTAGAGGAAACAGACGGAAATAACAGCGTAATTATTGAAAAAATATAATTTATAAAATATCGTATTTCGGTTCCCAATCCTCGGTTATAGGATTTTGTGTGCCATACCTGTTTTCCGGTATATATGCCATGTGAATATATTCCTGATTAAATTCTTGAACTGTTTACCTACAGTTGTTTTTTTACATCTTTAAATGCTGATCCTTCATCGCTATCAACCAATAAGGTGGAGTGATTATCGTATATTACCATGCCGGGCTTGGCTCCACGCTGTCTTTTTACATTTTTTCTTCGGGTATAATCTACGGCTACCTTTGTAGAATCTTTAGCCTTGCTATGGTAGGCAGCCAATGTTGCTGCTTCTAATATGGAAGAATCCCCCGGTGTTTTGTTTTTTAGCCTCAGTACTACGTGGGAACCGGGCATGTCCTTAACATGAAACCAAAGATCTTCTTTGGAGGATATTTTAAAAG
>CAYOGD010000043.1:0-10023 GCA_964403395.1 uncultured Alkaliphilus sp. | reverse complement strand
TAAGATAAATAGGCCTGAGACACTGGGTTATGAAAAAGAACCGCGGGATTTAACAACTTGGCTCTTCGACCCCCTCCGCTCACGGCGATCATAATCTCATCGAAAAAAACCACTGTGCCTGACCCCTTGGTTCATGACCCCTTGATTCAAATGATGGCAAACAAAGCGTCCCCTTGCCATCCTTGCCACCTTTATCACCGAAAATCATCAATCGTAGCCGGGTTAATAATTTCTAAATCACTTCTCTTGACCAATATTTGGCCTAATGTATTTATTATATAATCATATCCCACTTCTATGGGATCCAGTAACTCCCTGTTCTCTCCTCTGTCGACCTTTTTCTGTAATTTTTCATAATAATCCTGAATCCTTATATCTTCCTCATAATGGAAAAATTCATGTCCATGATATATTGCACCATTGCCGTCCATCCATCTCTCTACTGTCCATATTCCTCTGTCTCCTTGTATTATAGGTTGTGACAATAAGAGTTGAGATATCTCCCCCGTAGATAGTGGAAATTTGATAACTACATGATTTCCTTTATACGTCTCATTAGGTAATAATCCCATGGATTCCAACGTAATACGAATTGCCGTTTCCTGCGAACTTAGAGTATCCATCCCGTATTCTAAGCCAATTGAACGCCCCAAATATACTAAATTGTCATTTTCGCGGGCAAAGATTAAATTAGGTTTTCCCGCACTGCTATCCTCGGTTATCCAACCGTCAATCATTTGCATTCCGCCTGCCATTACAACCTTATCAGGATTTTCGGGCTTTAGTCTATATTCTAATATCCATAGTTCTACAGGGGATGAAAGTATGTCATCAAAAGAAAACAATTTTTCTATTCTGATAATCTTTTTGTCTATAATTTTGATTCCATCCCATTCGGAACTTTCAAATATTTTAATTCTATCATCTATATGTTCCCACGCATAATCCTCCACGGTTTTATTCATATCCGGTAAATTTAAGAAGTCCTTTATTTTTCCATATAAATTGTCAGGAAGGCTCCAAACCTTGATATCGTCCGTCAAATCATCATAAGCAAGGATTAAGGAATATTTTTGTTCTTTCCCTAGAACATTTTTATCCTCATCACGATAAACAGCCAATATATATTCTTTGTTCTCTACACTTTCGTCCCTTTCCAATGTAATGATCATATTTAAAACAATATCATCTTCACCGGGATAATCTTCCTTGGGCAAATTCCTCCATTTTGCATCATTTATGTTATCAATAAGGGCAGGCCAAAGGCCGCCATCTAAATCTTCAATTGAACCAACAGGAAATATTTGTTTGCTAATTCTTACAACCTTTGTTTCATCAATTTTATACATATTTCCGCCGTCAGCCGGGTTGCTCAGTAACCCTATAGCCAATGCCAAAACAACAATAATAGCCGCTGCCACAACCCAAAACTTAGGCTTTTTATAGTTCAATATGTTTTTAATCCTGCCTTTTGTGTTATTTTCGCCGAATGCAATAGGCGAACCGCCTATTATTTTTTTACCGATAGATAATGTCAACAAGGAATCGGAATAATCACTCTTTATCTCGTGGCCCATTTCTTTTATCACCAATTCGTCACAGGACAATTCCATATCTTCGCCCATCAAATAAAATGCAAGCCATACTAAGGGATTGAACCAATGAACAGATGCTATTAAAAATGCTGCAAATTTTATTATATGGTCTTTTCTTTTGATATGGGTTTGCTCATGCCTTATAATATAAGGTTTCTCGGTCTCGGAAAGATTATTTGGCAGATATATCTTAGGATTTATCAATCCAAAGACAAAGGGCATCCCTATGGTATCTATTTTATAAATATTATCATATAGATGAGTTGCCGATTTCAATTTCTTTGAAAGCCTCAATGTGGCAAATACGCTGTAAATCAATAATACCAGCAGCCCTGTTATCCATATTACACTGCCTATGAAAATCCAAATTTGCATAGGGTTCACGCTTGCTCCCGTAACAGGTGCGGGCAATGCTCTGTTTACTGCGCCATCAATCATTGTAATCCCGCTTTGAATCTGCGGTGTCTGTGTATATGCTATGTTCTCAGGTATGGTCTTTGTGTTGATTGATACCAGACTGAATATGCTCTTAAGTGAAAACGGAAATATCAGTCTCAGAAATGCTATCCCCCAAAGCCCGTAGGAAAATATTTTAGGCGCCTTTTTCAAGAAGAACCGGGCTGCTATGATAAATAAAATGACATAACCGGAGGTGATGCTCATATTGATAATATGCAAAAACAATTTTTCCATCACATTTCACCCCTATGCTCATTTATTAGTTGTTGTAGCTCTTCGAGTTCGTTTCTGCTGAGTTTTTTTCTCCTCGTAAATGCCGTTAGAAATCTGGGCAGAGAGCCATTAAAATTTTCTTCGACAAATATTTTACTCTGTTCCGCATGAAAATCATCTTTTTTGACCAATGCTTCTACTATGCTGTTGTTGTTTATAAATATCTTCTTTTCCACGAGCCTTTTCAGCATCGTGTATGTGGTCGATTTTTTCCAATCGAATTCTTCTTCACAGATTTTTACCAATTCCGGTGATCTTATGGGTTCGTTTGACCATATTATATTTGCAAGGTTTTCTTCCGCTTCCGTAAGCCTGTACTCAACCATGAATAACATCCCCTCTCAGTCTATAATCTGTGGATTTTTTGACTATAATCTATGCCTGCTAAATTCTGTTGATTGTGGTCTGTGTTTTATAAATACTGTTGATTGTGATCTGTATTTTGTAAATCCTGTTGATTATAACCTATATTTTGTAGATTCTATCAATTGTAATCTATATTTTGTAAATCTTGTTGATTATAGTCTGTGTTTTGTAGACCTGTTAATTGTAGTCTATATCTTGTAGACTGGTTTGTCAACTGATTTTTTCGGAAAAGTTTTTAAAACTACCATGGGATGTCTGGCATCTAAAATAAAAAATCTGGGATGTCCCAGCGCCTAAGATAAAAAATCCCGGCATCGAGCAAATTTGCCAAGAAACAATCATAATCTATTAACAATCTAAATTAAGCACATCGAAACAATTAAATGAATATTCTTGTGTAACAGAGCCATGATTCCAATCAAACCCTCGGCTCAACAAACATGCCCCGCAAACAAAATAGCACCCAATTATGGGTGCTATAGGCTATAATCCGTTATTAAATATTTTTAACTGTGGTCTATTATCCAATCCAATAAATCCTTGTTGTTTGTAGAGCCTTCTGCTATTCCTATCCCGAGATTAACCAACTCATCGTCTGTGCATTTGATCTCGATACCATTGATTTCAAGAAATCTGAGGTCCCCTTGCTATCCCGGATGATGGCAAACAAAGCGTCCCCTTGTCATGCAAAGCCATCGGCTAAACATGCCTTGCAAACAAAAAAGCACCCAATTATGGGCGCTATAGGCTATAATCCGTTATTAAATATTTTTAACTGTGGTCTATTATCCAATCCAATAAATCCTTGTTGTTTGTAGAGCCTTCTGCTATTCCTATCCCGAGATTAACCAACTCATCGTCTGTGCATTTGATCTCGATACCATTGATTTCAAGAAAAACGAGCATAGCTAATGTCCCAATTCTTTTGTTACCATCTATAAAAGGGTGATTGTTAATTAAAAGAAAACTTAGCTTGGCCGCCTTAGCCCTAATAGTCTTATATAAGTCTTCCCCATCAAATGTCTGAAAAGGAACACTTAGAGCGGATTCCAATAGGCCTTCATCCTTAATGCCCTCACTACCACCCGTTTCCTGAATTATAAGCCTGTGCATATTTACGATTTGACCCATAGTAAGTTTGTTCATTTTGCTAAAGTCTCAAAAACTTTTTTGTATTTGGATAACAATCTTTTTGCAACCTCATCTATTTCTTCATCACCAACCGTATTAATTTCTTGTAGCTGGCTATATTCTATAAGTACATAACGTGGCACATTATTTTTCAGAATTACTGCTACCCCATTTTCATCTACCATTCTGGCTACCTTTGAAAAATTTTGATTGGCCTCAGAAATGGAAACCAAATTGCTAATATTAACCTTCATCCAGATACACTCCTTTCTGCTTATATTATATCCTCATTTAGGATAAATTCAACCTAAAGATATAAACAAAAAGAACATGTTTATGCCCACTTTCAATAGCATCCTGCTACTGTTACCACCCTTGCCACCCCAGATGGTGGCAAACAAAGCGTCCCCTTGCCATGCCCCTGCTACTGTTGCCACCCTTGCCATCCCAGATGGTGACAAACAAAGCGTCCCCTTGCCACAGAAAAGCACCCAATTATGGGTGCTATAGGCTATAATCCGTTATTAAATATTTTTAACTGTGGTCTATTATCCAATCCAATAAATCCTTGTTGTTTGTAGAGCCTTCTGCTATTCCTATCCCGAGATTAACCAACTCATCGTCTGTGCATTTGATCTCGATACCATTGATTTCAAGAAATCTGAGGCCCCCTTGCTATCCCGGATGATGGCAAACAAAGCGTCCCCTTGCCACAGCCCCCTTGCCACAGCCCCCTTGCCACAGCCTGGCATCACCTTGCCACCGAAGATGGCAAACAAAGCGTCCCCTTGCCAACTTCTCTTTATTGCCATCTTGCTTATTTAATTCTTTTTACTTCTTTTTCAATCAGTTTTCCGGTTTCTAAATTGTATTCGTACTCTATCTTTTTGTTCTGTTCTTTGATTTTTATTTCTATTTCTAATTCAGGCCTGCCGTCGTCAAATTCCACTTCCCATTCGTGCAGTGTTGCCCCTTTTCCTGCATCCTTTAAAGCAGATGTCACTAAATCCGGCACTTTTTCAAGGTGCTTCCCGGTAATCTTTCCGTAGCTGCCCTTATTCTTTTCTACCTCTTCCTTTAAAATCTTTCCGCTTATGGAATGAATCTTCAGCTCATATTTATTATTTTTATCGTATCCCTCTATCTCGTATACATAGTAATCGCCTTTTGACTCTAATTCTACCTCTTTAACCTTTGTATCAGGATATTTTGCCATGTATTTGTCAAAAATCTCCACAGGGCTGATCATATTAGTTGCACCTTGATTGCTATCTTTTTTCAAATCCTCTTCTTTCAAACCTTCTTCTTTCAAAGCCTGCCCAGCTGATTTTTTATCGTCTACCTTATGATATTCTTCTTGCTTACCGCTATTTCCCAAATTTTGTTTCACTGTTTCTGCATCTTTTGTCCCATAATACTCTCCCCGGCTGTCGTTTTCTTTCACATCCTGTTTCATTTTAGCCCCATTGTTCGCAGACAGATACGAGCCTCGTTTACTGCCCTCTTTCAAATTCCGCTTTGTCGTGCCAATCAACCCGCTATCAAGAGCAAATACTGCAGATACTAATAAAACCAAAGAAAGTACTGCTGTCAAAACAGGTATCCATTTATTTTTCACTATAAACCCCTCCCTCTTTATTTTTCATTTCCATTTGATTATATAACTCATGAGGGTGGGGTTTTATTGCATCAAATTTGATTTTTAATTTTAATCATCTTCAATATCAAAATCCAAAACCTTGCCGGTATAAGCATCTATCTCTATTTCAAGGGTTGAATCTTATTACGTCAAACCTGGTTTTAAACCCTAATCATCTTCAATATCAAAATCCAAAACCTTGCCGGTATAAGCATCTATCTCTATTTCATAGATTTTATTATCCTTCATTATTTCAATCTCATACTCCGCCTTGTCCTTTTTGATCTCTAATTCTACTTCAATAATTGTGCCCCCTTCGGTCAAGGCCAAGGCTATACTTTTCGCTTTATCGATTGAAATAAGATTTTCTCCGGATACGGCCTCGCCGCTCGTTTCTCCTTTGCCTTTATCGTTATCCTCAACATCAAAATCCAAAACTTTGCCTGTATATGCGTCCAGCTCTATTTCATAAATCTTGTTACCTCTGACTATTTCAATTTCATATTCTGCTTTGCCCTTTTTAATCTCCAGCTCTATCTTGACAACAGTGCCTCCTTCAGCCATGGATAAAGCTATGCTTTTTGCCTCATCGAGGGAAATAAATTCTTGTTTCGATGTAGTCTCATCGATGGGTTCCTTCTTATCGTCCCCCTTCTCATCGTCCCCCTTAACTTCTCCGCTTTCATCAATTTTATCATTTTCACCGATGTCATTTTTACCGAAATCATTTTTACCGGAATCATTTTTGTCGGAATCATTTTTACCGGGCTCCTCTTTGGGGCGATATTCAGGTATTTTTGCATGATCGTCAAATTCCACTATGCTCTTTAGATCCAACTCCATGAATTGAACCAAGATAACCAATTCCTTCAGCGATAAATCTACCAGTTCATCGACCTTAAGTTCCGGGTTTAAGTTGATTATATTCATAATAAAATTCATTCTGTTCAATGAAATGCCGTATTCGGCAGCATATTTCTCCAATGTATCGGTCACATGCAGATCCTGGGTAAGCATAACCGGGTCAAGTTTTTCCCGCTCCATGTAATCATATATCAGAGCACTTATCCTTTTTTGCTGAGCGCTCTGCCTATCATGGTTTTTATTATGCACGGATAGGAGCAGATAATCATCCGAGGATCTTAAATATCTGAAATCATACATCTTCTTGATGACTTTTTCCACGGCTGAATCTATCTTCTCTCCTTTATAATCGATATCTGCAAGGAGGGAATCCTCTATCATGTTTTTTGCGGTGATATCAATGATTTTTTCTCTCCTGTTCGTAGTGATTACAATGCTGGGATTTATATCAAAATAAACATAGCTGTCGGGGGCTCTGAATTGATAATGCCAGGTCCCGAATATGATGATGAGAGATGCCGCCAATGATGCCACAGCCAAATAAACATTATTTATTTTCCTGTCTGATTTTTGCTTTGTGATTCTGTCGTGCTTCGCCATTTTAGGAATATCTGCAGATTTTATATCTTCCAGCAGATTAATGTCCGCCTGGTCGATAGAATTTTTTATTCTTCTTAATATTTCCCCTTCTCTCATGATTTCAACCCCCTTCCTTCAAGATAATCCCTCAATTTTTTTATAGCCCTGTGATACTTTGAAAGGGCCGTGGATAATTTTAAATCAAGGTGTTCCGCTATCTCTCTGTGTTTCATTCCGGCCACCGCATATAACATCACAATTTCTCTTTCCTCTTCCGTCAAAAGTTTCAGCACTCCTTCTAAAACTATTCTATCTTCGATTTCCGAAATATAGGAAAATCTCTTATCGTTTGAGATTTCCACAGCATCTAACTTTATCTCTTTATTGCTTTTTCTCATCTTTGAATAGAAAATATTTTTCCCTATGGTAAATAGCCAAGCCAAGGGTTTACCCATCGGTTTATATAGATGAGCGGCGGATATCAATTTTATATAGGTATCTTGCATTATGTCTAAGGTCATATCGTGGTCCCTTGCCAGGGATAGTATATAGGCATATAATATCCTTTCGGTAACACGGTAGAATTTATCAAAGGCTTCCATATCCCCGTCACCTATCTTCAAAATCAGGATTTCATCAACCTCTACACCATTTTTTTGCTGCGGTTCACCACCTTCTATTACAAAAGTAAATAACATCATAATTTCCCCTTCTCTCATATAACGCAGATTTGTTTTATTTTGTTGCATTTAATTATTAAAATTTATTAGACCCCGGGGCTCGTAAGCCAAAAAGGCCATGGGGTCAGGTACAGTGGCTCATTTCCACCGTAGCACACTTGTCCTATCTATATTTAATATCCAAATTTTTCGATTCAAAACAGTCTGTTTAAAAAAACCATGGGGTCAGGTACAGTGGCACATTTCTCATACTGAATAGAAGAAATGAAATGAAAAATTTCCCCCCGACTGAAAACCGAGGTTCTTCGCTTTATGATCTAACCCGATTGCATGGCAATCGTTGGTAGGTCAAACGCAACAAGCATCAACTTTAGTTTAGGTTCATGACAGAAGTGCCCGTTAGGGTCAACTTTGATTTAGGTTTATGACAGAAGTGTCCGTCAGGACCAAATTTGTATGAACGAAGAGAATAAACAAATTTGTGTTGCTTGATTGAGAACGCTCAAAATGATACCTTTGAACCATGTGGTCATAAACCATGGAGCCAGATATAGTGGCTCATTTCCACCGTAGCACACTTGTCCTATCTATATTTAATATCCAAATTTTTCGATTCAAAACAGTCTGTCTAAAAAAACCATGGGGTCAGGTACAGTGGTACATTTTGGCACCATGCTCCAAAGATCAGGCACCTCGGCACATTCGAGTGACTAAAAACCGGGTTTCTTCGCTGGTTCTCAGAATAACACCTTTAAACCATGAGGCTAGGTACAGTAGTACATTTAACCTAAAATTTATAATTTGTGTTCTAAAAACCATAGAGTCGGGTTTAGTGGCATAATTTTTAACCGTACCCCAAGAGTCAGCACTGCGGCACAAATCTGCATTCTAAAAATATCTGTTGGGCTAATATTCTTAGGGCAATTTTGAATCTGATTTCATTCTTAGATGGTGGCAAACAAAGCATCTCCTTGCCACTTGCCACCCTTGCCACACTTCATTTGTCCTACTTATATTTTCTAATATAACATCTAATATTCAAATTTCCAAAGCAATTTCCCATCAGCGGAATAAATATGTTCATCGTCAAGCGACGGTGCTATTTGTTCACCGGTACCCGCAACCCAATGTTCCACAGTATAATGATGCTTAAGGCCGATACTGTCGGTGGCGATAAGCGTCATTACATAGGTTTGTCCATCATTCATGGGTATTTCTTCATCTACTTCATAGCCGGAACGAAACACTTCATCGGGAATGATCTCATCGGATATCAGTTTATCGTCTACCTTAACTACCAATCGCATTTCGGTATATTTTATGTCTGATTTTATCTCTTTAAAATCCACATTGAGCGTTCCTTTTCTACTATAAATATTTTTCCTATAATTTGCCTCCCCTGAAACCCTCGAATATAATCGTGGAAAAAGTCTTCCCTTAATATTTTCCACATTAATTCGCGTATCCTCAGTGATTTTCTTGATACCGCCCTCTTCAATTATAATTTTAGGCATTGTATCACCAAAAACATGGCGCGAAACAGTTGTAGAAAAAGCTGTGCCGATTTTCTCCATAGGGAATAGTTCCCCTTGGAAATCAAGACTAACGGTAGTTTGTTCGCTGATCTCTTTTGGTGTGAGTGTGAATTTAATGGGTACTGTAAGTTCGCCCGCATCAAGCGTTCCAATTTCAGCACTGGCATCTGCAATAAGACTGGCCTCCCGTTTCAGGATTTGTTCAACATTAGAATAAATATTATTTATATCGCTAATTACGCTCCTGTTTAAATTATCCATTCCTATATTAACATTTTGTATTTCTCTTTGTAAATTATTGATTTTTGAAATTGATGCTATTTGAAATACTATAAGCACCACAATCAAAATATTTAATGCATTTTTCTTCATTTTAATCCCCTCCCAAAAACTATCTCTACAACAAAAAACCATGAAAACCATGGGGTCAGGTACAGTGACACATTTGGACACCATGCCCTAAAGACTAAGCACCGTGGCACATTCGAGTGGCTAAAAATTCAGATTCTTCGCTTTATGACCTAACCCGATTGCATGGCAATCGTTGGTAGGTCAAACGCAACAAGCATCAAATTTGTATGAACGAAGAGAATAAACAAATTTGTGTTGCTTGACTGAGAACGCTCAGAATGGCACCCTTGAACCATGGGATCAGGTTCAGTGGCACATTTTTCAACCGTGCCCCAAGGGTCAGCACTGCGGCACAAATCTGCGTTCTAAAAATGCCTGTTGAGCTAATATTCTTAGAGCAATTTTAGGACCAGTTTTGTTCCCAGATGGTGACAAACAAAGCGTCCCCTTGCCAGCGGATGGTGGCAAAC
Source organism: uncultured Alkaliphilus sp. (assembly GCA_964403395.1). Lineage (GTDB taxonomy): Bacteria > Bacillota > Clostridia > Peptostreptococcales > Natronincolaceae > JAAZJW01. The sequence continues at coordinate 81 of CAYOGD010000043.1, read as the reverse complement.
AAAGCGTCCCCTTGCCAGGTCTGCCACCCCCTTGCCACCCAAGTAATCCAATTATGAACATTATAACAATTTTTCTGCCCT
>CAYOGD010000042.1:0-10299 GCA_964403395.1 uncultured Alkaliphilus sp. | reverse complement strand
ACGCAAAAAAATGTGAAATATATACGGATGTAGACGGGATATATACGACTGATCCAAGGATAGTACATAGGGCAAAACTTTTAAAGGATATTTCCTATGATGAGATGTTGGAATTGGCGAAACTTGGTGCTAAAGTTTTACATCCGAGAGCCGTTGAAATAGCCAGGAATTTCAATGTGCCTCTGGTTGTCAGATCAAGCCTTAATGATAGTGAGGGAACAAAGGTAAGGGAGGCTGTCAGTATGGAAAAAGCCATAGTTAGAGGGATAACATTGGATAAAGATATAGCTAAAATATCCATATTAGAGGTACCGGACAGACCCGGTATAGCCTATAATATCTTTTCAAAGATATGTGAGGCTAATATTGGAATAGATATGATAATTCAAAATGTGCACAGGAACGCGGTAAATGATATTTCTTTTTCGGTAAAAAGCCAGGATTTAAACAAGGCCTTGAAAATAACGAAGGATATATGTAAAGAAATAAATGCAAAGGAAGTTGTATTTGATAATACCGTAGTTAAATTGTCCATAGTCGGAACAGGGATAATGGGGGACCCGTCGGTAATAACTCTGTTTTTCGAGACCCTTTACAATTTAGGTATAAACCTTGAGATGATAAGCACATCCGAAATTAAAATTTCGTGTATAATTAACGATTATAAAGCTGAAGAGGCTGTGAATGAGCTTCATAGCAAATTTAAATTGGATGAATAGTGTCGTTTAACTTAATAGTGTTCAGCTTTATCTATTTATCAGGGTTTATTGGATGTTCAATATATAAATGGATAATATAGATATTTAATAAAAAATACATTCGATTACGGTTTCGAATATGAATAACTCTTACAACTCATTTCAATTCATTGAGAGTTATAATCATATTCTGCAAATGTAATCTCATTGTATTTTTTATTAAATTTTAGACCTAAATGTATGTGTTATATAAATAACAAAATTAGGTTTTAATTAAATAATCTCTCCTAGTTTGTGCATGATTATAGCATAAAAGTAAAATAATAAATACAATACAATAAAATCATCACAAGGAGAAAGGAAATGAATAAAACAAGAAGAACAAGAAGAACGATGGATGGTAACGAAGCAGCTGCTTATATATCCTATGCCTTTACCGACGTAGCGGCCATATATCCTATCACACCATCCTCCCCCATGGCGGAGGGCATAGACGAATGGTCCGCCCATGGTAAAAAAAATATATTCGGGCAACCGGTAAGGGTAGCAGAACTCCAATCGGAAGCCGGGGCTGCCGGAGCGGTGCACGGTTCCCTGCAGGCCGGTGCGTTAACCACTACATATACTGCCTCTCAGGGATTATTGTTGATGATTCCAAATATGTATAAGATGGCCGGAGAACTTCTTCCCGCCGTGTTCCATGTAAGTGCCAGGGCTATCGCAACTCATGCCCTATCTATATTTGGGGATCATCAGGATGTGATGGCTGCGAGACAAACCGGATTTGCAATGTTGGCTTCCTCCGGTGTACAGGAGATTATGGATTTAGCAGGGGTGGCACATTTGGCAGCTATCAAAGGCAGAGTGCCCTTCTTACATTTTTTTGATGGTTTTAGAACATCCCATGAGTTTCAAAATGTGGATGTCATTGAATATGGAGATTTAGCAAAATTATTAGATCGTGAGGCATTAAAACAATTCAGAGATAGAGCATTAAATCCTGAACATCCTGTAATTCGAGGAACAGCACAGAATCCTGATATTTATTTTCAGGGAAGAGAGGCTGCAAATAGATTTTATGACAAAATTCCGGATATAGTTGCGGAATATATGAATAAAATCAGTGAGATGACCGGGCGGGTGTATAAACCCTTTACTTATTATGGGGCGAAGGATGCGACAAATATAATTATTGCAATGGGTTCCGTATGTGAAACAATAGAGGAAGTAGTGGATTATCTTAACGAAAAAGGAGAAAAACTTGGAGTTATAAAAGTACATCTTTACAGGCCTTTTTCGGAAAAACATTTTTTTGACGTATTTCCTAAAACGGCAAAAAATATTGCGGTATTGGACAGAACAAAAGAGCCGGGATCATCGGGTGAACCGCTTTACAAAGATATTAAAAGTCTGTTTTACGAAAAGGATATTCGACCTATAATTGTTGGGGGGAGGTATGGTTTGGGTTCGAAGGATACTACTCCTTCCCAGATTATTGCAGTATTTAAAAATTTAGAAAATGAAAAACCAAAGGATGGTTTTACAATCGGTATAATAGACGATATAACTCATACATCCCTTCCGGAAGAAGATATCGTAGAAACTTCACCTGAGGGGACTATCAGATGTAAGTTTTGGGGTTTAGGCTCTGACGGTACGGTAGGGGCGAATAAAACAGCGGTTAAAATTATAGGAGATAAGACAGAACTGTATGCGCAGGCATATTTTTCCTATGATAGTAAAAAATCGGGTGGCACTACTATTTCACATTTGAGATTCGGTAAAACTCCTATAAGATCACCTTATTTAATTTATGATGCCGATTTTATCGCTTGTCATAACAGTTCCTATGTTTATCATTATGACATTTTGAGGGGTTTAAAAGAAAACGGGACCTTTGTATTAAATTGCTCCTGGTCCGTGGAAGAATTAGAGGAAAAGATTCCTGCAATTATAAGAAAAACTATAGCAGATAAAAATATTAATTTTTATATTATTGATGCAATAAATATTGCCAAGGAAATAGGGCTGGGCGGAAGAATCAATATGGTCATGCAATCCGCATTTTTTAAATTGGCCCAGGTTATCCCGATAGAGGACGCTATTGAATATTTAAAGGAAGCTATAGCGGATACCTACGGCAGAAAAGGCGAAAAAATTGTAGAGATGAATTACAGAGCGGTGGAGAGGGGTGCAGAGGAGCTAATTAAGATAGATGTTCCTGTCGGCTGGAGAAATGCGGAGGGGGAGGCTCTTATCTATCCGGGGTTTGCAGGAGACGAACCGGATTTTGTGAAAAATATACAGAGGCCAATGGCTAGGCATGAGGGTGATAAATTGCCTGTAAGCACTTTTGAAGGTATGGAGGACGGCACCTTTCCCCTCGGGACAACATCCTATGAAAAAAGGGGTATTGCCATAATATTGCCCCAGTGGCAGGTGGAAAATTGTATTCAATGCAATCAGTGCTCTTATGTCTGTCCCCATGCTACTATCAGGCCGTTCCTTTTGGATGAAGAAGAGATGAGGGACAAGCCGGATACGTTTGAAACCAAGGAGGCCGTAGGTAAGGGGCTGGAAGGTCTGGGATATCGTATTCAGATAAGCCCGTTAGATTGCACAGGTTGTTCTAATTGTGCAGACATCTGTCCGGCACCGGAGAAAGCGCTGATCATGGTAGATGCTGAAAAAGAAATTGCCATGCAGGCGGGAAATTGGGAATACGCCATAAACAATATAAACTATAAAGACAATTTAACGGATAAAAAAACCGTGAAGGGGAGCCAGTTTGCGATGCCTCTTTTGGAATTCAGCGGTGCCTGCCCCGGTTGTGGAGAGACTGCTTATGTAAAATTGCTCACCCAACTTTACGGGGATAGGATGATTATTACAAATGCAACGGGCTGTTCTTCAATTTGGGGTGCTAGTGCCCCATCTATGGCCTATTCCACATTGCCCTGCGGTAGTGGTCCGGCTTGGGCAAATTCCCTATTTGAAGATAATGCGGAATTCGGATACGGCATTGCCCTAGCCTCGAGACAGGCAAGAGATAAAATAGCCGGTTTAATGAAAGAGGGCTTAGAATCAAACCTGAATGAAAATTATAAGAATTTGTTCGAACAATGGTTATCAAACAAGAATGATGGTGAAAAAACTAAAGAAATCACTAAAAAGTTGTTGCAATTGATGAGTGGGTGCGACAGTACGGATGAACCCATAATAAAAGAGATTTTCGAATTGAAGGATCATTTGGTCAAAAAATCCATATGGATAATAGGTGGGGACGGTTGGGCTTATGACATAGGTTATGGAGGTTTAGACCATGTGATAGCCTCCGGTGAAGACGTAAATATTTTAGTATTGGATACGGAAGTATATTCAAATACCGGCGGTCAAGCTTCCAAAGCGACTCCCACGGCTGCGGTAGCCAAATTTGCGGCTTCCGGTAAAAAAATACGCAAAAAAGACCTGGGTCTGATGGCTATTGTCTATGGATATGTTTATGTAGCCAAAGTGGCTCTTGGTGCCAATATGAATCATTTTGTAAAGGCTGTCACTGAGGCGGAAGCCTATAAAGGACCATCGGTTATTATCTGCTACGCCCCATGTATAAGCCATGGTATTAAGACCGGTATGGGCACCTCTGTCAAACAGCAAAAAAAAGCTGTAGAGGCCGGATATTGGCATTTGTATAGATATAATCCTGAACTTAAAAAACGGGGAAAAAATCCATTTATATTGGACTCCAAAGAACCTACGAAATCTTTCAAGGAATTTATTCATGGCGAGGTCAGGTATTCTCAAATTATGAATGTGTTTCCGGAATTGGCGAATGAATTGTTTGATGTGGCGGAAAAAGATGCGAGAGATACATATGAAACATATAGGAAGATATCGGAAATGAAATATGAATGAATGTGATAATATATAATAAAGGCAAATCTGAAGTGTGATATGCTCCTCTTATGGTAGACAGATTAAATAAAAAATTTGATACCAAAGGGGGGTTTTTTACGTGTTATAATTTTCATTAAAACCCATCAATTCAGTGGTTTAAGATAAAATTTGCCGAATATATGGTAAAATTTTGTCGAACATGTTGAATATATGGTAAAATAGTGTTATTATTTAAAATAATGGTGAAAATTTAATGTAAATGGGGGATATTATGGATTTATTTAGTATAGAAAATAGCCTAGAAATGATAGATTCTGTTGTTTCCTGTAAAATCGTTACAAACGGGAACGATCAGATACATGAAATACATATCGTTTCCAACGATACAAGGGGTGCAAAACAAATAGCCCGGGACATTCAATCGGTTCTTGTGGCAAGCTATAATATCCCTATAGATCATAAAAAAATAAGTATTGCACAGATCCCCGATAGGAATTTGAAAAAGGCAAAATGTAGGCTAAAATTAGAAGGGGTTTCCAGTGATATTCTGGGCGTAAGGGCGGTAATAAAGGTAGGTATAAGAAATTCAGATAATTTATATGAAAATGTCATCTCCGGGGCAAATACCATAAGAAACAGGGAGAGAATGTTGGTAGATGTAACCTTAAAGACAATTGAAGAGGCATGTGATTCTGATTATACTTTTGTATTTGAGGATATAAGAACTACACTCATATCTAATAATAAAGTTGTGCTCGTGGTTATTATAGTAATAATCAATGATATTGAGCAAAGGTTATGTGGTTCCTGTGTAATGAATAATAGCTATGAGGTTGCTGTAGTAAAGGCAACATTAGATGCGATAAATCGTATAGTAACAAAATAAGTGTTCCACAGATCATTACGTCGATACATAGAAATTACGAATAGTTTTATTCGATACTTATATTAAATAAATGGCAATATTGCCGGCTAATTATGAATTTTTTCTTAGCGAAGCGAATATAGCATGCTGCACTAGCGGACAGCAGAGTATCTCCAAAAGGGGGCTATATTCGATGAAGAGAATAGCTATAGCATTAATGAGTGTGCTTGCTTTATTATTAGCAGCAGGCGCTAATTATTCACTGATCTAAATCTAGTCAAATAAAAATTAGCCGGCATTAGTTTTAATAGATCGAGATTGTTTTATTTCTTGACAGTGATGGGTTGCAATTGTTAAACAATTATTTCACAATACTTTAAAGGGGAATTATAATGAATCTGAATATTAGAGCAAAGACTTATTTAGGATCCGTAGCGGTAGTTGCGGCAATCATATACATATATTTGCTTTTAAATTTTGATATTCCCGAATTTAGATTATTGATATTTTGGGCTGTTCTGTCTATAGTCGTAGAATCATTGTTGATTCCCATGCCCAATAATACTGTTGGAGTGTCTGTTGGATACGCAATCAATATTGCAACTGTTATTGTAGGCGGTCCTATATTAGCCACTACCTCATCTACGATTGGATTTTTGTTCAGAATTCCCAAAGTGCCTGAAAAAGGTTATATACATACTTTAAATTTGCCTGCCTATAAGACAATTTTTAATATATCACAGAGTATGATAGTAACATCATTGATTTCTTTAATATATTTATCAATAGGAGGAAGGATCGGTAAGTTTTCGTTATTCCCAACTCTTTTTATACTTTTTGCAGGTATGTTTTTAAATACAACTATTATTTCAGGTTTTTTATCCGCTCTAAATTCACAAAAATTCGTCAGGGTTTGGTTGGAAAGTATCAAGGGAACATTTTCAAGTTCAATTGCCGTTGGGTCTATGGGGATCATAATTGCCCTTGCATATATAGACTATGGTTATGGGGCTGTTTTATTATTCTTGGGTCCGTTACTCTTAGCAAGGTATTCATTCAGGCTTTATGTAGATATGAGGAATGTATATCTGTCTACTATACAAGCACTGAGTAAATCACTTGAAGCAAAGGACCCCTTTACTAGCGGGCATTCTAATAGGGTAGAGAAATATGCTGTAGAATTAGCGGAAGCAGCTGATCTATCATTTGATAAAATTCAAGATATAAAGATTGCTGCTGCTCTTCATGATATTGGCAAGATCGGTATAAACGATCAAATATTAAATAAAGCCTCTAAATTGACACAGGAAGAATATCAACAGATCATGGAACACCCAACTATTGGTGCCAATATAATTCGTAATGTGGATTTTTTAAGGAATATTGCGGAAATAATCAAGCATCATCATGAGAGATATGATGGTAACGGGTATCCCGATGGTCTAAGAGGGGAACAAATTCCCATAGAGGCCTGTATTCTTGCAATTGCGGATTCATACGACGCTATGACTACTGATAGGCCATATAGGAAGGCCTTGACCCGGAAAGATGCGATTGAAGAGATAGAGCAAAATGCAGGTACACAATTTCACCCTGTTCTTGCGGAAAAATTTATTGAAATCATAAAATCCGAGGGAGTATAGATATGTTTTTGGAACCGGCAGTTCTATCTATAATAGTAGCTAAGCTAAGGGGAGGACATTTAAAAAATTTAGAAAATGTTTGTATCAAGGGTTGGTATTTATTTTTAATAGCTGCTCTGGTTCAAGGTTTGTTATCAATAGGCAAAAAGACGGATATTGCCTTGGTAAATAAAATCCTTGGAGAGTATTTCGTATATATAATCGTATTTACTTTTTTTCTTATGATAGTATCGATAATACTCAATATTAAAAAAAATTATATGAAATTTCTCCTTATAGGTCTGGTTCTAAACCTCATAGTAATAGCCGGTAACGGTGGAAAAATGCCGGTATCTCTTGATGGGATAAAAGGGATAAGGGATGAAGTCAGTGCTGATGTTCAGTTGCCCCAAAAAGAATTTGATATTAAACATGTGGCTGCGGATAAAAATACAAAATTTATTTATTTAGCCGATATTATTTTAATTCCAAAACCATATCCTCTGCCTAAGATATTGAGCATAGGAGATATATTCCTCATGTTAGGAGCCTTTCAATTTTTTCAAGAAGAAATGATTGTGCATAAAAGGGCATATATATCCCCGGATACTTAATAAAGGCCCCGGGATTGATTTAATGTACCGTCTATAATCTCATCTGCTCTATGACAAGCTACAAAGTGATTTTTTTTAATCTCTTTAAATCTTGGTTCTTTTTTTTTGCATATGTCCAAAACATAAGGACATCTGCTTTCAAATTTGCAGCCTTCTTTTGGATCTATAGGGTTTGGTAGATCTCCCTTGAGTATTATCCTATGTCTATTTTCTTGTTTTTGAGGGTTGGGAATCGGTATAGCAGAAAGCAGAGCTTGGGTATATGGGTGAATCGGGTCAGTATATAAATCCTCTGAATCGGCTAATTCTACTATATGCCCCAGATACATCACTCCGATCCTTTCAGATATATATCTAACAATGGATAAATCATGGGCTATAAATAAGTAGGTGAGTCCCATATTTTTTTGTAAGTTTTTTAGAAGGTTAATAATCTGAGCTTGAATCGATACATCTAATGAGGATATAGGCTCATCACAGACTATAAACTTTGGATTTAATGCAAGTGCTCTAGCAATTCCAATTCTCTGACGCTGTCCTCCCGAAAATTCATGGGGAAAACGACCGGTGTGTTCCTCACTTAATCCAACAAGATTCAACAATTCAATCACTCTTTTGCGCCGTTTATCTGGATTGTTATATATATCATGAATATCTAAGGGTTCCGCAACAATGTCCAGCACCGGCATTCTTGGATCTAATGAAGTATATGGGTCCTGAAAAATCATCTGTATGTCTCTTCTGATTTTTTGCATTTCACTTTGGGATAAACCATGTATATTTTTGTCGTTAAATATGATCATGCCGTCGGTTGGCTCGTATAACCCAATTATTGTTTTTCCTGCCGTAGACTTGCCGCAACCTGACTCTCCAACCAAACCTAAGGTCTCTCCGGTGTATATGTCAAAACTTATACCGTCTACCGCCTTTAAGGTCTGTTTCCGTCCGATATCAAAATATTTTTTTAGGTTCCTTACCGAAACTAAAGGTTTTCCCATCAGATTTTACCCCCTTCGGCCGCATCTTTTGTCATCAGGTAATTTAGCCAGCAGCAACTATAATGAGTATCAGAATGATAAGTTCTTTCCGGCATATTATTTTTGCATATATACATCGCTTCGCTACATCTATCAAAGAATGGGCATCCCATAGGAGGTTTATATAAGTCCGGCGGAGAACCTTCGATTGAATGTAACGGTTCAAATCTGCTCATATCCGGCCTGGGAACACTGCCAAGTAATCTTATCGTGTAGGGGTGCATTGGATTGTTGAAAATTTCCATTACATTTCCTTCTTCCACAAATTTGCCGGCATACATAACTATAACTCTGTCACTCATATCGGCAACTATGCCTAAATCATGAGTGACCAAAATGATAGAGGTTTTGGATTTTTCTTGAATACTTTTCATAATATCCAGTATCTGGGCTTGAATTGTTACATCAAGTGCTGTAGTAGGCTCATCCGCAATCAATAGATCCGGATCCGATATCATTGCAATTGCAATCATAACTCTTTGGCACATACCGACTGAAAGCTCATGAGGGTATTGGTCAATCCTTTTTTCAGGTTGTGGTATCGATACTGATTCTAACATCTCTATGGCTTTTTTTCTTGCTTTGTTCTTGCTCAAACCTTGATGTTTTATTATCCCTTCGAATATTTGTTTCCCTATTTTCATAGTCGGATTCAATGAAGTTGTCGGGTCCTGAAATATCATGGAAATTTTATTTCCACGGATATTTTGCATCTCTTTCTCACTTTTTTTTATTATATCTTCACCTTGAAATAAAATCTTCCCTCTTTTGTAGTATGCGGGAGGCATCTGAAGAAGTTGAACCAGAGAATTGGAGGTAACGCTTTTCCCGCAACCCGACTCTCCTACTAGGGCTACTGTTTCTCCCCTATTTACATGAAAACTGATGCCACGTACCGCCTCGATTTCCCCAAAGAAGGTTCTAAAAGATATCGTTAAGTCTTTTACATCTAACAAATTCCCCATATTTTCACTTCTTTCTACTTGTGTAATCTTGGGTCTAAAGCATCTCTTAAACCATCACCCAGCACATTGAACGAAAACATCAATAGGGAAATAAATATTGCCGGAATGGCTATCTGATAGTAAAGCCCTACTGTCATACTTGCAAGGCCGTCATTTGCTAATGTTCCCAGACTGGGGTTGGGGGGTTGTAATCCTAATCCCATAAAACTCAATGTGGCCTCTGAAAATATTGCTTTTGGAATAGTAATAGTTATATTTACAAGAATAGGTCCAAGGGCATTGGGAATAATATGTTTTTTCAATATCCATCCCTTTGAGGCACCTAAGGATTCGGCCGCTGAGGAGTATTCAGATTCTTTAAGTTGGAGCACCTGGCCCCTGACCAGATTAGCCATAGGCACCCAACCGGTAATAGTCATTGCGAGTATAAGGATAAATATTGATGTGCCGGATCCGGCAGTCGAAAATATTACAGAGATCAATATTACAATCAACATATAGGGTATACTATATATTATCTCCGCCACACGCATCATAACAGCATCCATATTATGAGATGTCATACCTGCAATCCCTCCATATATAACGCCGATCAAAAAGT
>CAYOGD010000041.1:0-10438 GCA_964403395.1 uncultured Alkaliphilus sp. | reverse complement strand
AAAATACGTGAAGCAACCTGCATGTCCGAAGCGAAGCAAGTTTGCAGGTTGTAGTGTTTTTCATTGGAATAAGCTGCAAGAATTATTCATATTCGAAACTAAATGAACGTGTATTATTATATTAAATTTTATTAGACAATTGGTCTTGTATTAGCAACACACAACCAGATAATTGCAATATTTGCCCGGTTTTCTACATAGTAGAGGGCGATCCCTGTCCGGCAATAGCCGGGAAAGACCGCCCCTTATTTGAATTTTAATAATTTTTATTTTTCAGTGAGATGATGACTTTTCTATAAGGTTCGTCCCCCTCGCTGTATGTCTGTATAAAGGGGTTGTTTTGTAAGCTGGCGTGGATAATCCTCCGTTCATAAGGATTCATAGGCTCCAGGGCTATGGTTTTGCCGATTTTACGTACCCTATTAGCCATTTTGCTCGCCAACCTGACCAGTGTTTCCTCTCTCTTTTTTCTATAATTCTCCGTATCCACAAATACCTTGATGTATTTATCACTATTTTTATTTATTACTAAATTTAATAAGTACTGTATAGAATCTAATGTCTGGCCTCTTCTTCCAATAATTATTCCCATATTTGAACCTTCTATATTTACTAACAATGTATCGTTCCTCTGCTCGATATCCATAGTCACTTCCATTTCCATCGCTCTAAACAAATTTTCCAGGAATGTTCTTGCGTTATCTTCGGGCCTATCTATCATAGTTAATCTCACCTTTGCCGGTTTAGATCCTATGATACCGAAAAACCCCTTACTAGGCAGCTCAAGTATTTTTACATCTACCCGTTCCCTCTCCGTATCTAACTCCCTTAATCCCAGAGCAATGGCCTCTTCAACCGTTTTCCCCGTTGACTCTAACAACTTCATACTATTTCAAACCCTCCTTTGTTTTTACCTGAGGCCTCCTGATTATAAGTTGTTGAATTGCTTGAAATGCATTACTGACTACCCAATATAGTGTAAGACCTGCCGGGAAGCTCTTCCCCCACCAAAAAATCATAATCGGCATAAAATATGTCATTATTTTCTGATTTTGATCAGTGGGACCTCCCTTAGATATAGTCACTGAAGACAAATATGTTGTCAATCCTGCCAGCAATGGTAACCCCCATAAAAACGGGTCCGGTACTGCCAAATTAGGTAACCACAAAAAACTGGTATCTATCAGCTTATATGCCGCTTCAGATTTGAAAACATATTTAGCCGGCTCCCTCAAAGCTTCAAACAGCCCAATTATAATCGGCAATTGAATTAATAAAGGCAGACATCCTCCAAATGGGTTTATGTTATGTTCTTTATACAGCTCTAATGTTTTAACATTTAATTGTTCCTTATCGTCTTTGTATTTTTCCTGTATCTTTTTTAACTTAGGCTGTATTTCGTTTAATTCCTTCATTGATCTTGTTTGCTTTAATGTTAAAGGTACAGTCAATAATTTTACCGCTATGGTGAACAATATGATGGACAACCCATAATTATTTGTCAGATCAAATATTAACTTTAACAATGCACCCAATGGTTTTGCTAGCACTTTCAAATTTAAAACCCCCAATACATATTGATATGTTATTTAATAGGATCGTATCCTCCTGGGTGAAAGGGATGACACTTCAATATTCTATTTAAAACTAAGTAACTCCCCTTAAAAACACCATACTTTTCATAAGCTAATAAACTATATTGTGAACAGGTAGGATAAAATCTACAACTAGGCTGTTTCAGAGGGGATATATATTTCCTATATAGTTTAATAAAAAAAATAAATATTTTGGACATTATTTTATTCTCCAGTGTTTTATAGTTTCTTTACTAATTTCATCTTTCTAAACAGATGCATCATGGCATTTTCTATTTCCTTATATGAAGCTTTCGACGCCGTATTTCTTGCTATAAATATAATATCATATCCCTGCAATATTTTCTCCTCATTTAAACGATAACTTTCTCTCAACAATCTTTTTACACGATTTCTTATAACGCTCTTCCCTACTTTTTTAGAAACAGTAAAGCCTACCCTATTATATTCGTATTTATTTTCTAAAATATAAATAATAAGTAATCTGTTTGCCATCGATCTCTTTTTTCTATAAACCCTTCTAAAATCCTCATTTTTTTTTAACCTGTTGATGGCTCTCATTTATCAGCTTCACCAAACCCTTCTAACTACAGAAAAAGGCCCCCTTTGCGGCCTATGCGGTCAGTTTTTTTCTGCCCTTTAATCTACGGTTTTTTATTATTCTTCTGCCGGAACTTGTTGACATTCTTTTTCTAAATCCGTGTTCTTTGAACCTTTTTCTTTTTTTCGGTTGATATGTTCTCTTCATATGATACACCTCCTTCAGGTTTGAAGTACTGATGAAGTACTGTTTTTTGATTTATAAAAATTTGAGTTGTTTTTAAATACACTACTAATAAATTATATCTACATTGCATGTCTCTGTCAAGAAAAACCTAATTACTTAATATGTGAATAATTGTATACAAATATCTTCAAACTGTGGATATTGTTATTAACTATTGAAACCTTCCTCGTTTTTTGTTATTATTTATATATCTGTTGATAATATATAAAAAAATATTAACAATACCCTTAGTTATTCACATGTTGTGGATAACTATGTGAATAACTTGTGGTTTTTTGATGTAATTTTTTTGTTCAGCTTAGGTTCTGCTGTTTTTTTATGTGTATATTATTTTTTGTACAGTGTGCATATCTATAAGTTTTATATTTTATTTTTGATATGGATATGTTTGTCCACATATTTCTATGTAGATTATGTTGATTAAAATTCTTGCTTTGTTTTTTTGTTTTGTATCTTTTTTTGTGAATAAGTTTTAGGATAACTTTTTATATATACTAAAATTATTACAGATAGGAGGCATTTTTATGCAAAGCGAATTACCTCAAGTCTGGGAAAAAACGCTTAATATCATCAAACCGGAATTAACCGAAGTAAGTTTTACCACCTGGATCAAACCTGTAGAGCCTGTCTCTTTAAAGAACAATAAATTAACCTTGGGAGTATCTAATACCTTTGCAAAAGATATTCTCGTTTCTCGTTATACAACTTTGATAGCTAATGCTTTTAAGCAAATAACTTCTAATAAATATGAAGTTGAATTTATAATACTTTCTAAAGAAGGATCCGCACCATTCAGAGAAGAAAACAATTTTGATGTATCCTCTTCGACAGAGATTTCTTCTTTAACTAACCTTAATCCTAAATATACTTTTGATACATTCGTTATAGGAAACAGCAACAGATTTGCACATGCAGCTTCTGTAGCTGTTGCAGAATCACCGTCTAAAGCCTATAATCCATTATTTATATACGGGGGGGTCGGTTTGGGAAAAACCCACCTGATGCATGCCATAGGAGACTATATTTTACAGAACAACCCTAAAACAAAGGTTGTCTATGTCTCTTCCGAAACATTTACAAATGAATTAATAAACTCCATTCGAGATGACCGCAATGTGGATTTCCGCAACCGTTATCGTACAATGGATGTTCTCTTGATAGATGATATTCAGTTTATAGCGGGAAAAGAGAGGACCCAAGAGGAATTCTTCCATACATTCAATACCCTACATGAATCCAATAAACAGATCATAATTTCCAGTGACAGGCCTCCAAAAGAAATTCCTACACTGGAGGACCGATTGAGGTCACGGTTTGAATGGGGGCTTATTGCAGATATACAACCGCCGGATTTAGAAACCAGGATTGCTATTTTACGCAAAAAAGCACAGATGGAAAACGTAGAAATCCCGAATGAAATAATGGTACATATTGCTAAAAAGATTCAATCCAATATCAGAGAATTAGAAGGGGCCCTGATAAGAATTATTGCCTTCTCTTCATTGACAAACAGTGAAATTACCGTGGAACTGGCCAGTGAGGCGCTGAAAGAATTATTTTCAGCCAAGGCCAGGCAACTCAATGTTGATCTGATCAAGGAAACTATCTCGGATCAATTTAATATAAAATTAGAAGATTTTAACTCTAAAAAACGGACAAGAGCTATTTCATATCCCAGACAGATAGCGATGTACCTATCCAGGGAATTGACCGATCTATCTCTACCTAAGATCGGAGAAGAGTTTGGGGGTAGAGACCATACCACCGTGATCCATGCTTACGATAAGATCACTAATGATATAGAAGGGGATGCAGCATTTAAGGAAAAAATCGAGACCATAATTAAAGAGTTAAAAGGCGAATAAATTATCAACACAGCGGGTGTACATATTGTTAACAAGTTGTTTTTTATTATTTAATGTTGGTTTTGTTGATAAGTGATGCACTGTTTTTAACATTTTATCAACACATGCACACATTCTATCTTCTATGGTTCAATGCCTTATCCACATAATCACAACGCCTACTACTATTACTACTAATTGTTGTTATTATATATATGTATTTTCCAAAAAGGAGGTTATCCACAGATGAAGATTTTATGCAATCCAAAAGAACTGATATTTAGTACATCCATAGTTCAAAAAGCCGTATCTTCTAAAACTACATTACCCATATTAAAAGGAATTTTTCTGGAGGCTTTTGATCAAAATTTGCGTCTCGTCACCACGGATATGGAATTAGGTATAGATCATGTGATGGAAGCCAATATTATAGAAGAGGGGTCTGTAGTGGTAGATGCCAGATTATTCAGTGAAATAATCAGAAAACTGCCTGATTCCGAAGTGGAGATATCTTTAAGGGACAACAGTGAGCTCCTTATTAAATGTGCTTCTGTTAAATTCAATATTTTAAGTTATAATCCTTCAGAATTTCCGGAGCTCCCCAAAATAAAAGAAGAACAGATGTACGAAATTCCGCAGGAGTTGTTCAAAAATATGATTCGCCAGACGGTATTTGCTACCGCGGAAGATGAAACTAGGCCCATATTGACCGGGGTGCTGATGGAAATAGAAGAGGGCACGTTAAATATGGTGGCGTTGGATGGATATAGGGTAGCCTTGAGAAAGGGCAGGATAAAATCGGAATTAAATAATAAGGTGGTAGTTCCGGGCAAAACCTTAAATGAAATCAATCATATAATGAGTGGGGAAGAAGATGAAAAAGTGCAAATTTCCCTGACAGATAATCATGCATTATTTACAATAAATAACACAAAATTAATATCAAGACTCTTGGAGGGAGAGTTTATCGATTATGATCAGGTGATTCCGAAAGAATTTAGTTCCAGGGTAAAAGTTGAGAGAGGACAATTATTAGATAGTATAGAAAGGGCATCCTTATTAGGCAGGGAAGGGCGCAACAATTTAGTT
The DNA here is from genome assembly GCA_964403395.1 of uncultured Alkaliphilus sp. GTDB lineage: Bacteria > Bacillota > Clostridia > Peptostreptococcales > Natronincolaceae > JAAZJW01. The sequence continues at coordinate 5,123 of CAYOGD010000041.1, read as the reverse complement.
AAATTTACTTTTGCGAATGAGAGGATGATAATCAATTCCAATTCTGAACTGGGGAATGTGCACGAAGAGATTGAAATTGAATATGAAGGGGAAGATTTACAGATTGCTTTTAACTCCAAATATTTTATAGATGCATTGAGAGTGGTGAATGATGATTTTGTTTATCTGGAATTTACAACGGCTCTAAGCCCGGGCATCATAAAACCTGCTTCTAACGATAATATAATCTATTTGATCCTACCTGTGAGACTGGCATCCTATTAGTTTCGGCCGGTATCGTCATACTTCGCTCTTTATACTAAATACTGAGTAAAATAAATATTTTATTAAATTATTAACCCGGCAAATTGCTGGGTTTCTACTTTGAAGAAAAAAGTGTATAATCGAATAGGAGAATAAAATTATGAGAATAAAAAAGCAGATAAATATAGAAGATGAATATATTAAGTTGGATCAATTGCTCAAATTAGGAGAAATTGCAGACAGCGGCGGCCATGCAAAACTGATAATATTAAATGGTGATGTCAGAGTAAACGGCCAAACAGTTATCCAAAGGGGTAAAAAGATAAGGGCAGGGGATAGAATAACCTATGATAATATAGAGATAGAGGTTTTGTAGGAGGATTGCAGAATGATAATTGAGGAACTTAAGGCGGTTAACTTCAGAAATTATGAAAATGTTCATTTAAGATTCCATCCGGGGCTCAACATTTTTATAGGCAATAATGCCCAGGGCAAGACAAATTTACTTGAGGCCATATATTTATGTGCTATAGGTAGGTCTTTTAGAACCAACAGGGATAGAGAGATGATAAATGTTGAAAAGCAGCAGGCCTATGTTCAGGCAAAGTTAAAAAAAAAATATGGCGATGTGAAAATAGAGGTCAGATTAAATACAGGCAGTAAAAAAGACATCAAAATAAATCAAATTTACCTGACTAAAATGGGTGAACTGTTAGGCAATCTGAATGTAGTATTGTTTTCGCCGGAAGACCTAAAAATTGTAAAGGAAGGCCCCAGTGAACGCAGGAAATTTATGGATCGTGAAATTTCTCAAATATTTACTAAATATTATTATATTCTGGGACGGTACAACAAGATACTCCGACACAGAAATAAATTACTGAAAAATAACAGGGGAAAAATACCGGATTTAGAGGTATGGAATGAACAATTGGCGGAGGCCGGGGCATGGATAACAGTTTATAGGAGAGATTTTATAAAAAAGATAAATTTATTGGCTAAGTTGATGCACAGAAAAGTTACGAGGTCCGCTGAAATATTAGAGATCATATATGATGCCGATATTAAAATTGAGAAAGATGATAAAATAGATAGGATTAAAAAAAACATGCTGAGAGAGCTTAAAAATAATGTTAATATAGATATGAAAAGAGGATTGACAACAACGGGGCCCCATAGAGATGATATGATATTGAAAATAAATGGATTCGATGTCAGAAAATATGGCTCTCAGGGGCAGCAGAGGACTGTGGTTCTTTCTTTAAAGTTAGCAGAAATAGAACTGATCAAAGGAGAGGTAGGGGAATATCCGGTTTTATTGCTTGATGATGTGATGAGCGAATTGGATTCAGAAAGACAGGATTGTTTAATCAGCAATTTAAAAAACATCCAAACCTTCATAACAACAACAATGATGGAGCATATAAAGAAGATAGATCAAAAAAACAGGATAATTTTTAATATATCAAAGGGGCGGGTGGAATAACTTTTATTATTGCTGTAAAATGGTTATAATGAATAGATGTGCTATTATATATATGGGGGGATATCAAATGTTTCTTCATCTGGGTGAAGATGTAGTTATCTGCAAAAGAGATATTATAGCTATTTTGGATATGAAATCTACATTGAATTCGACAATCAGCAGAGAATTTTTAGAAACATGTGAAGAAGAGGGGTTTATAGATAGAGCCATGAATGATAAATTACGTTCTTTTATTATCGTAGGAACGGTTGAAAATAAAACTGTACATAGGATTAAAATTTACTATTCACCTATTTCTGCCCTTACATTACTAAAAAGGGCTGATTTTATAAAATAGTAATTATAGTGGGAGGTTAGATATGAGAAGTGGACAAATACAAGAATATAGTGCAGACCAGATACAAGTCTTAGAGGGATTAGATCCTGTGAGAAAGAGGCCCAGTATGTATATAGGCACAACAGGGCCGAGGGGATTACATCATTTGGTTTATGAAGTTGTTGACAACAGTATAGATGAGGCATTAGCCGGATATTGTAATATTATCAATGTGATTATAAATAATGATAATTCCATAGAGGTAAATGACAACGGTAGGGGTATTCCCGTAGAGATCCATCCTCAAACCGGAAAATCCACTTTGGAAACAGTACTTACAATGCTTCATGCCGGAGGAAAGTTCGGAGGCGGGGGATATAAGGTTTCCGGGGGATTGCATGGTGTCGGAGTTGCTGTTGTCAATGCTTTGTCGGAGTACTTAGAAGCTACTGTTAAAATAGATGGCAAGGTTTATTGGCAGAGATATGAAAGAGGGGACCCTGTAGAAGATATAAAAATGGTAGGGGAGACCAAAGAAAAAGGAACGGCAATAATATTTAAACCGGATGCGGACATATTTGACGAGATAGATTTTGAATATGAAACATTAGAGTATCGTTTGAGGGAATTGGCATTTTTAAATAGAGGAATAGAAATCACTTTGACGGATAAAAGAGTGGGAGAAGAAAAAGAAGAAAAGTTTTATTATAACGGAGGAATAAGGGAATTTGTCAAATATTTAAATAAGAACAAAAAACCTATCCATAATAAGATAATATATTTTGAAATAAAAAAAGAAAACAATATATTGGAAGTAGCTATGCAGTATACGAATGCATATTCTGAGAACATTCTCAGTTATGCAAATAATATAAATACGCAGGAAGGTGGAACTCATTTAAGCGGTTTCAGATCCGCTTTAACGAGGATATTCAACGATTATTCCAGAAAAAACGGATTTTTAAAGGAAAGAGATGCTAATTTTATAGGGGAAGATATAAGAGAAGGATTGACGGGTGTGCTCTCTGTCAAACTTACGGAGCCCCAATTTGAAGGACAGACAAAGACAAAGTTAGGAAACAGTGAAATAAGGGGTTTTGTTGAAAGCAGTGTGTTGGAAGCATTAGAAATCTTTTTGGAAGAAAATCCGGCAGAGGCAAAGATCATCGTGGAAAAATCCCTGATGTCTCAACGCGCAAGGGATGCCGCAAGAAAGGCCAGGGAACTGACCAGGAGAAAAAATGTATTGGAGAGTTCGGCACTTCCGGGGAAATTAGCAGATTGTTCGGAAAAGGACCCTGAATTGAGTGAAATTTATATAGTGGAAGGGGATTCGGCGGGAGGCAGTGCAAAAGAGGGTAGGGATAGGCATACACAGGCCATACTGCCCCTGAGAGGAAAAATATTGAATGTTGAAAAAGCAAGATTGGATAAGATGTTAAATTCTGCGGAAATAAGAGCTATGATCACGGCATTTGGCACGGGCATAGGAGAAGAATTTGATATAGATAAGCTCAGGTACCATAAAATAATAATAATGACTGATGCGGATGTGGACGGTGCTCATATAAGGACATTGTTATTGACCTTTTTATTCAGGCATATGAAACCCCTGATAGAGAGAGGGCATGTGTATATTGCACAACCGCCCTTATACAGATTGAAAAAGGGCAAAACAGAAGAATATGCATATTCAGAAGAAGAATTGCAGGAAAAAATAGAAAAAATAGGCGGAAACATAGATATTCAGAGATATAAAGGACTCGGAGAAATGAACCCTATACAGCTCTGGGATACCACAATGAATCCTGAAACGAGGACGTTTTTACAGGTTGATATCGAAGATGCGGCTAGGGCGGATGATATATTCACCACCCTGATGGGGGACAAGGTGGAACCGAGACGTGAATTTATTGAACAAAACTCAAAATTAGTTACAAATCTGGATATATAGTAAGGGGTGATAGAAAAAATGGACAAAAGAGGCAAAATAATTCCTATAAACATAGAAAAAGAGATGAAAAGATCCTATATAAGCTATGCTATGAGCGTTATTGTAGGAAGAGCCCTGCCGGATGTCAGGGACGGGTTAAAACCGGTTCACAGGAGGATATTATATGCGATGATGGAATTGGGTTTAACACCTGATAAGCCCTATAGAAAATCGGCACGTATTGTGGGGGATGTTTTGGGTAAATATCATCCCCACGGGGATACTGCCGTATATGATGCAATGGTACGTTTGGCTCAGAGGTTTTCTACAAGGTATCTGCTGGTGGATGGGCAGGGAAACTTCGGCTCTGTAGACGGAGACAGCCCGGCTGCCATGCGATATACCGAAGCGAAACTTACCCGGCTATCTATGGAGATGATCAAGGATATAAACAAAGAGACCGTAGATTACAGGCCGAATTTTGATGAGTCTTTGGATGAACCGACTATATTACCGAGCAAATTTCCAAATTTATTAGTCAACGGTTCGAGCGGTATCGCCGTCGGTATGGCGACCAATATTCCACCTCATAATTTGAGTGAAACAATAGATGGCGTTATCACTTTGATAGATAATAGTGAGGCAGAGATAAAAGATATTATGAAAAACATAAAAGGACCGGATTTTCCAACCGGTGCTATTATTATGGGAAAAGAAGGAATAAGAGAGGCATATAATACGGGCAGAGGAATAATCAAGATAAGAGCAAAGGCAAGGATAGAGGAGATCAGCAAAGGAAGGCAGCATATCATCGTCACGGAGATACCGTATCAGGTAAATAAAGCTAGATTGATTGAGAAAATAGCAGAATTGGTGAGGGACAAAAAGATAGAGGGCATCTCGGATCTGAGGGATGAAAGCGATAGAAAAGGAATGCGAATTGTGATAGAGCTCAGGCGGGATACAAATGCGAATGTTGTTCTCAATCAATTATATAAGCATACACAAATGGAGGATTCCTTCGGCATCATCATGTTGGCAATAGTAGATGAAGAACCCAAGGTATTAAATTTAAAAGAGATGCTGGTTCATTATTTAGATCATCAAAAAGAGATAATAACACGCAGGACACAATTTGATTTAAA
>CAYOGD010000040.1:0-10577 GCA_964403395.1 uncultured Alkaliphilus sp. | reverse complement strand
TTTGCGACAATAAACATAGAAATATAATCGCTATTTGAACCAAGGGGTCTAACACTGGGAACCACAGGGCTTGACACCGCGGTTCTTTTGGTTCCACCTAAAAAGGGACCGTGGGACCTGATACCGAAAAGCCGGGGGAACCTGACACCGTAGTTCTGTACCTTGGCTCTGAGAGACTATGGTTCACTGAGGGGCCATGACCCAGTGTTGAAAAGAGACCGGTGTGCCTGACCCCCTGGTTTTCGAGGGACCATGACCCAGTGTTGAAAAAAGACCGGTGTACCTGACCCCTTGGTTTTGTGACCCCATGGTTTCAGTGTTGGAAAAGGACCGGTGTACCTGACCCCATGGTTTTTTTTGACCCCATGGTTTTTTTGTGGCTCGTTTTATTATAGTATGTTATAATTAATTGTCTGAAAAAATTGTTTTATGTCGTTTTGACGGAACGAGAACGCGTATTAGGGGGACGAAATGAAAAGAAACAGAAAAATAATATTGAAATTAATAATCATCGGTCTTGTGCTGTGTATCGCACTGTTTTTTATCTGTAGAAAATATCTATTGGAATCCGGAAAGTGGGCAAAGGGTATTCCCGTTTTAATGTACCACCATCTTTTAGAAGAAGAGGAAAACCCTTATGAAGATAATAGTGCGATTTTGTCTGTAGAAATTTTTCGGGAGCACATGGACCTTCTGTATAAAAATGGATATTATACTGTGGGGTTGGATGAATTAGAGAAATTTGTCAGAGGAGAAATTGATCTACCTAAACGAAGCGTGCTCATCACCTTTGATGACGGATATAAGAGCAATTACGAATATGCATATCCTATTCTGAAAGAGTACGGTTTTAAGGCGACGATTTTCCTTATTTCGGGTTGGAATACCGATGAGGTGGTATCTTTCGATGCCAACGAGCTGCAATATTTGAGCTGGACCGAAATAGAAAACAGCAGGGATGTATTTGAATATGCCTCACATACACACGATTTGCACAGATTGGATGAAAACGAGCAGGGTTATCTCATCACTGGACCCTTGGAAGAAATAAAGCATGATTTAGAGACGAGCATGAGAATACTGGACACGGCCTATTTGGCTTATCCCTACGGGCATTATAACGAAGAGACATTGGAAGTATTAAATGAACTGGGTTATAGAATGGCCTTTACTATTAAAGCGGGCAGAGTAAAACCGGGGGATCCCCCGCTGGAGCTAAATCGATATTCGATCTTTTCGTATACTTCTTTGAGGGATTTTAAGCGTATGGTAGGTTTATAACAATTAAAAAAACCTTTCGTTAATGCCCAGAATTTACACTGTTATCCACACTATGATAAACGAAATGTTATTTTTAGGCATAGATCCTTCGTGGATCGAACTTATGCTGTTCGTCTCAGGATGACAAAATCACGATAAACGAAATGTTATTTTTAAGCATAGATTCTTCGTAGGCCGAGCTTATCCTGTTCGTCTCAGCATGACAAAGATATGAGGCTTCCATAGCAATGCATAGCAATGACATCTCGGTTTTGTCGCTTCGAGACGGACAGAAGTTCTTTAATTTTCATGGTCATCTGTTAGATCTATTCGGAATGGCGGTTCACTTTCAGGCATAGTATTTTTATATTTCTACTATCCACCCTTCCGGGGCTTTGACATCGCCGAACTGAATTCCGCAGAGTATATCATACAGCTGTTTCGTGATGGGGCCTACTTCGGTTTCGCTATGGAACACATGGAGTTTTCCATCATGTTCTATGCCCCCGATTGGAGTTATGACCGCAGCGGTGCCGCATGCTCCGGCTTCCTTAAATTCACCTAAATTATCGATAAACACATCTCTTTCTTCCACTTCTAAACCCAGGTACTTTTCAGCTACATGCATCAATGAGTATTTAGTGATACTAGGCAATATAGAAGGTGATTTTGGTGTCACAAATTTATTGTCCTGTGTTATACCGAAAAAATTAGCCGCGCCTACCTCTTCAATTTTTGTATGAGTCGCAGGGTCCAAATAGATACAATCCGCAAAGCCTTTTTCAATCGCTATTCTATTGGGCAAAAGGCTTGCCGCATAGTTGCCGCCCACCTTGATTGCACCTGTGCCGTAGGGGGCAGCTCTGTCATACTCCGTTATGATAAAATTAACGGGAGCCAGGTCACCCTTAAAATAGGCGCCCACAGGTAAGCAGAAAATGCTGAATATATATTCCGAGGCCGGTTTTACACCTATATTATCTCCCACACCTATAATGAAGGGACGAATATATAAAGTGCCACCGGTTCCATATGGCGGGACATAAGCCTCGTTGGCTTTAACTAATTGGATACAGGCATCAATAAATTTTTTTTCGGGTATTTCCGGCATCAAAATGCGTCTACAGCTGTCATTCAGTCTTTTGGCGTTTTGGTCGGGTCTAAAGAGTTGAATTATACCGTCTTTTCTTCTATATGCTTTCATTCCTTCAAAACATTGTTGTCCATAGTGAAGAGCGGGGGATCCTTCGCTGATAGTCAATGTGTTATCCTCTACTAATTTACCCTCATCCCATTTCCCGTCCGCCCATTTAGATACATACCGCAAATCTGTTTTTATATACTCAAATGAAAGATTTTCCCAGTCAATGTTTACACTTTTTTTCATTAAATTTCCCCCTCATTATTAAATGATGCTGTAAGAACTGAGATTTCTTAAACTAACTATATTATAGAACTTTATACGATAGTTTACAAATACAATTTGATTTAAACAATCTATCTCTCAAAATTATTGCTGTAGTAGTATTCGATATTTCTGAATTCCTGCCATACCTTCTTGCTATCCTCTGATAATTCGGAGGTAAATTCTCCGTTTTCTTTAAAGTATAGCATATGGTTTACATCAAATTTTTCCTTCATACCCGTGATATACTGCATATATTCATCGCCCTTCCAGCCCAGATGCTCGAACATCTCGGACATGAGAAAATTAGGGCCTACGGTTCTTGACTCTCCTATTAGATCCTTACCAAGAGCTTCTTTGGTTCCATCATTTCCCCAGATTATATATGGGGTCTGATAATAATTTTTAAACCCTTCTATATCTTCCAGATTTAAATTGATATTCAGCATATTATATACACTGTTATCTGTTCCGAGCCAGGGGTTATGATCCCCGAATATCACTATAAGCACGGGTTCTTCTTCATCTCTGAAATAATCGAATAATTTTTTGAAAGCCGCATCGGTTTTATATATTCCTGCCATGTAATTGTTCATTATATTGTAATTCGAATCATCATAATTATCTTTTTTGACCAGGTATTGTGTATTCGAATGTTTTTCATCGGAATATGGCCCGTGATTTTGATAAGTCACCGAAAAATTAAAATAGGGCATATTATCTTTTTTACTATTTTCAAACCCTTCTATTATAAAATCGAAAAAATCCATGTCCATTATGGGGTGCCAGTCTTGGAACTGATTATATTTATTATCATAATGATCAAATTTATCAAATCCCAAATATTCATTTATATTTCGGCGATTATAAAAAGATCCTGTAAAGGGGTGCATGGCTTCTGTCCTGTAGCCTTGTTCCTTTAAATACCATACAAAGGAGTTTGTCTTATTGAAATATTTCGGCTCCGAATGATACCCTGTTAAAAATGCCCTCTCCGTGTTTTCGGTACCTCCCGCAAATATATTTGTCAACAATTTACCATGGATGGATTCTTTCTGTATTTTATGAAATTCTTCATATATGTCTACATTTAAATCGATATCCTCAAATTGAGAAAAATCATTATATGCTTCCAACATTATGGATATAATATTTATTTTTTTATTGCTTGGGATGTCTGTATAATTATTTCTACTCAGGCCTTCTTTTGCTTTATTTTCATCATATCCTTCCGGCGGATGGACCTTTACATCCTGAATACTGTAGATAAAGGGATAAACTAACCCCTTGGATTGATATGATTGTGAATAGATCCATCTATTCATGAGACCATCGTCCCCAAGCTCCGCATACACGCTTGAATCAAAATAATAACTTCTGAATATAAATATAGATAAAACACCCAAGAGCAATACGAGGGCTATCCTTACATTTTTAGCTTTAATCTTGGGTTTAAAGAATATTTTCAATACGATACCTATCGTAATTAAACCCAGTATCATCACTATGACCTTTATACTCAGATGTAAGTCATATGTTTTTGCCATCCTGAACGATTCCCTTATCAGTTTTATATCTATAAAAGCGAGGGGTTCGTCCCTGTATGTCAGTTTCAGCTTGTTGACTACCCCCATCGTTGTAAATATCAGAGCCGTCAACAGATAGCCCAGCCATAACCTGTTAGATACCAGATATATAAAACTCATCAATAGGAATATGGGAATAAAATTCATGAAAATAAGCATACTCTGTTTAAAATAACTCTTGAGCAGTGGCATATTCAATGTAGCCGATGAAAACATAAAGGTCACCGTCATTATAACGGCACTCAATATTATGATGATAGCAATTGTAACTGCTGTATTTTTGATCTGATTTTTATTCAATGTTATTTCCTCCCCAAATAGGTATACGACAGCCGTGTGACAATATATCCTTTTCGTTTTTTGTCATCTTGAATCGGATATTATCGAGCATATCCACGAAAGATCTCATAGCCCTATCTAAAATATTAGACTTATCACTTATGTTTGTCAACCCGGATTTGATTTCCTGTTTCCAAACTCTAAAATTATCGTCCCTATTATTTATATTTATCAATCTTAAACAGCGGACTTGTATATGTGCAGAGCCAATGTTATAAAGATATCGGTTGGGAAAAAGAAGATGTTAAAAGTTTTGCAAATACATTATTAACAATATATAATGAGAATAGAATAAAAGAAAAAAATGTAAGAAAATAAAGAACTTCCGTACATGAATAATTTTAATTAAAAAAATGAAGGATGAATATATATTATGTTAGATAAAATAAGAGAGACGATTGAAAAATATGATCTTATAGAAAAAGGAGATAAAATTGTTGTAGCGATTTCCGGGGGACCGGATTCGGTGTGTTTGCTGCATGCCCTCTATCAACTCAGGGAAGAATATAATCTGAAGTTATACGGTGCACATCTGAACCATAATTTCAGGGGTATAGAGGCACAGTTGGACGCCCGGTATGTATCCGACCTCTGTGAGGATTTAGATATACTTTATTTTATCAAAAGTGTGGATGTACCTCTGTATGCAAAGGAATACGGGTTATCTCCCGAGGAAGCCGGGCGCATACTTCGTTATGATTTTTTTGAGGAGGTTGCACAGAGGGCCGATGCGACTAAAATTGCCGTAGCCCACAATAAAAATGATCAGGCGGAAACTGTGCTCATGAGGCTTCTCAGAGGGACCGGGTTGCAGGGTTTAACAGCTATGCATATCAAACGGGGGAAAATCATCAGGCCCCTACTCAACATAGATAGGGAGAGCATAGAGAGGTATTGCAAAATATACAACTTATCCCCAAGGATTGATAAATCTAATCTAGAGACCATATATTATAGAAATAAAATAAGATTAGAATTGATTCCATATTTGGAGGAAAACTATAATCCGAATATTATGGCAAATCTTGTCAGGACTGCGGAAATATTGAAAAAGGATTTTGATTTCATAGAAGAAGAGGCTAGGGAGATCTATATAAATTTAATAATTGCCCAGAACGAATACAGATTAGAATTGCCCATAAAGGGTATACAAGAATTGCACAATTCATTGCAATCCAGAGTAATACGGTTAGCAGCCGAACAATTATTAGGAAGGCAGGAAATTTTGGAATATAAGCATGTACAGGATGTGTTGGAATTAATACAGAGAGGTATAACGGGGAAAAAAATAACTCTCCCCATGGGGTTGATCGCTAAAATAAGTTACAAGGATATTTGTTTCACTATAGAGGATCAAGAAGATGAAGTATTTCATTACGAACTCCCGATAGGGGGCAGCTTTGTTCTGGAGGAGATAGACGGGACTTTTACAACTAGGGTTGTGGATCGCGAGGATATCACAGAGATATCCAGAGATAAATATCGTAAATATTTTGATTATGACGAGATCAAAGATATATTGAATGTCAGAAATCGACGGGAAGGTGATCGTTTCTATCCCTTGGGCCTGACCGGAAGTAAAAAGCTAAAGGACTTCTTCATCGATTATAAAATCAGCCGTGATGAGAGAGAGAAAACTCCCTTGGTATGCGACGGGGATGAAATTATGTGGGTGGTAGGATTGAGGATCAGTGAAAAATATAAAATAACCGATAAAACTGATCGAATATTGGAAATAATATTTGATAAAAACCAAGAGGCCTCACCCGGTAATTTAATATTATCTTAGAACAAATTGATATTATCCGAATAGTTATTTTAGTTGTTTTAAAATATATATTATGGTAAGATTATGAGATGTAATAATTTGTGCATTAAGGATGAGAGGAGGATATTGTTTGAGAAAATTTTTCCGAGGAGCAAGTTTTTATATTTTGCTGTTCATTATTTTGTTATTTTTAATCCAACAATTTGGAAATAAATCCTCGCCGATAAGGGACATTGAATTTTCTAGATTCTACCAAGAGCTGTTAGAAGAAAATGTACATGAAATTTATATGGTTGACCGCTTTATTGAAGGGGTTATGACTTTAGATAATGAAAAAGTTAAATTTAAATCTTTTGTACCGGAAGTATTCAATGAAAAAGAATTTACCGAAGAGATAGACAGACAGATGAAGGCCGGAATTCTGAAATTTGAAGCAGGGCCGCAAGAGGGCACACATTGGCTTATAGAAATGCTGCCTTCTGTGCTTATGATACTGGTATTTGTAGTATTTTGGTTCGTATTTATGCAGCAGTCGCAGGGTGGCGGTAGCCGTGTAATGTCATTTGGGAAAAATAGGGCGAAGTTATATAAAGAAGAAGATAGTACTAAGATAACATTTGAAGATGTTGCAGGATTAGATGAAGAAAAGGAAGAGCTGCAGGAGATCGTGGATTTCTTGCGGAATCCCAAAAAATACATGGATTTAGGTGCCAGAATACCAAAAGGTGTTTTGATGGTAGGCCCCCCCGGAACGGGTAAAACATATTTAACAAAGGCTGTTGCGGGCGAAGCAGGGGTACCCTTTTTTAGTATAAGCGGTTCTGATTTTGTAGAAATGTTTGTAGGAGTTGGCGCATCGCGTGTACGCGACCTTTTTGAACAGGCAAAGAGGAGTTCACCCTGTATAATATTTATCGATGAGATAGACGCAGTCGGTAGAAGGAGGGGTGCAGGCCTTGGCGGCGGGCACGACGAGAGGGAGCAGACCTTAAATCAGTTGCTGGTCGAGATGGACGGTTTCGGTGTAAATGAGGGTGTTATTGTTGTAGCAGCAACCAATAGACCGGATATTTTAGACCCTGCATTGCTGAGGCCGGGTAGATTTGACCGCCAAGTAGTGGTTGGTGCACCGGATATCAAAGGCAGGGAAGCTATATTAAAGGTACATTCCAAGGGCAAGCCCCTATCAAAAGATGTAGACTTAAAGGTATTAGCGAGAAGGACTCCCGGATTTACCCCGGCTGATATAGAAAATCTTATGAATGAAGCTGCGCTCCTTACTGCAAGAAAAGGCGGAAATGTTATAGAGATGGCAACTGTTGAGGAAGCTATCACAAAAGTGATCGTAGGCATAGAGAAGAAGAGCCGTGTAATAAGTGAGGGAGAGAGAAAGCTGACGGCCTATCATGAAGCGGGCCATGCTGTGATTGCCAGATTGCTTCCCGATTCGGACCCGGTTCATCAGGTATCCATTATTCCGAGAGGGATGGCCGGCGGATTTACCATGGTTTTGCCTACGGAAGATAAATACTATACAACTAAGACGGAGATGGAAGATGATATAGTACATCTTTTAGGCGGACGTATAGCGGAAAAACTTGTATTGAATGATATAAGTACCGGAGCACAGAATGATCTGCAAAGAGTGACCAGAATTGCAAGAGCAATGGTTACCAAATATGGTATGAGTGAAAAACTCGGCCCCATGAGTTTTAGTGATGAAGATGAAGTGTTTGTGGGGAGGGATTTCCACACTACAAAGAATTATTCGGAATCCATAGCTGCCGAAATAGATAGTGAGATAAGGCGAATTATCGATGAAGCATATGAGAGAACCGAGATGTTATTGACTGAAAATATGGATAAGCTTCATGCCGTAGCTCAAGCACTCTTAATAGCCGAAACTTTAGATGCGGAACAGTTTGAAATGATTTTCAGCGGCGAAGTGATAGTTGAAGAAGAGGACACATTGGAAGACCTTCAAGCGAAGGCGAATAAAACCAGGAGAAATAAGCGAGACAGAGTGAGTCCGGATGAAGAAGTTGAAGAAGTTGAGGAGATTCGTAAGGATAATATGGATGATGCTGGAGAGCAGGAAAAAAATGATGATAATGATGATATGGAAGATGATGATGAAGAAAAATAAATAATGTAAATGATGAGATATTTTAAATGACTTTGGGGGAATGAAGGTACTCCAAAGTTATTTTTATAATATGACCCCCCGGGAAGAAATCGGTATTTGAAAAATTTTTTAAAAAACTGATTGCAACTGCCGGGGAAAATATGTAGAATAGCATATAATAATATAATATAACTGTCTATCTACACATACTCTATTCTATATGCCTGTTTCAAAAAAACAGAGGGGTAAAAAAATGCGGCTATAATTTTACTAGATTTATGGGAAAAAAGATTAAATAAAATTAGGAGAGATATGAATGGGAAACAATAAACTAGAGGAACTTCGTAAACGTAGGGCTAAAATTGAAGGAGGAGGAGGTGAAAAAAGGGTTGAAGCTCAACATGCGAAAGGCAAATTGACAGCCAGAGAAAGAATAAACTTGTTATTTGACGAAGGAAGCTTTGTGGAGCTGGATGCCTTTGTAAAAGATAAATGTGTCAGAGTTGGCATGGAAAATGTAGATGCACCGAGTGAAGGCGTTATAACAGGATATGGTTTGGTAGATGGCAGGCCTGTGTACGCATATTCTCAGGATTTTACTGTTATAGGCGGTTCACTTGGAGAGGTACATGCAAAAAAGATCTGCAAAGTGCAGGATTTAGCTCTGAGGATGGGAAGCCCCATAGTTGCAATGAACGACTCCGGTGGGGCAAGAATCCAGGAAGGAGTGTGCGCTCTATCCGGATATGGGCAAATATTTTATAGGAATACAATAACTTCAGGGGTAGTGCCTCAAATATCGGCAGTTATGGGGTCATGTGCAGGGGGGGCGGTATATTCTCCGGCATTGACGGATTTTGTATTTATGGTGGATCAGACAAGCCAAATGTTCATCACGGGCCCGCAGATTACTAAAGCTGCAACGGGCGAAGAAGTGACTATGGAACAGTTAGGGGGGGCCATGATTCACAATGAGGCTAGCGGAGTTGCACATTTTGTTGCAGAGGATGACGAAGCGTGTATCGCAGGAATTAAAAAAATACTTTCTTATCTTCCATCAAACAATTTAGAGACAGCACCGGGTATCGATACTATAACAGGTATTGATAAGATAGTTCCGGAATTAGACCAAATTATTCCCGAAAATCCGGAAGAAGAATATGATATGAAAAATTTAATCAAAACACTTTCAGATGATGGGGATTTTTTCGAGGTTCAACAAAACTATGCTAAAAATATCATCATAGGTTTTGTGCGTATCAATGGGCAATCCACAGGTATTGTTGCAAATCAACCCAGTGTACTGGCAGGGTGTTTAGATATCAATGCCTCCGATAAGGCGGCGAGATTTGTAAGGCTGTGTGATTGTTTTAATATTCCCATAGTAACTATAGTAGATGTACCGGGATTTTTACCGGGAACAGAACAAGAACACCGTGGGATTATCCGTCATGGTTCAAAACTGCTCTATGCGTATGCCGAAGCAACAGTATTAAAGGTTACTCTGATAGTCAGAAAAGCATACGGTGGTGCATACATAGCCATGTGCAGTAAAGATTTAGGTGCGGACATGGTACTTGCCTGGCCGACGGCAGAAATCGCCGTAATGGGGCCTGAAAGTGCGGCTAACATCATTTTCAAAAAAGAAATTGCGGAATCTAAAGACCCGCAGTCTGCAAGGCGCAAAAAAATTGAACAGTATAGAGAAGAGATATCTACACCCTATGTGGCAGCGGAAAAAGGTTTTGTTGATGATATAATAGAACCTTCCACCACCAAATTTAGGGTTGCGGATGCTCTAAGAATGTTAGCCGGCAAGAGAAAAACAAGGCCGGCCAAAAAACATGGTAATTTACCGCTATAAGGGGTTTCGATATTTTGCGGCACACGGTCCGGCCGGCACACCGGCATACCGGTTACACAGATTTCCGACTTCTAAAAGTAAAGAGCTGGTGATGACAATATATGGGAAGACCCGGAAGGGCTGTATATGGAATTTTAAAAGGTCCGGCACACCGGTACACAGATTTCCGACTTCTAAAAGTGAGGTGACAAACAATGAATTTGTTAGAAAAAATGAAGTTTTCTATTGAT
>CAYOGD010000039.1:0-11177 GCA_964403395.1 uncultured Alkaliphilus sp. | reverse complement strand
ATTTATAAAATTATTTCATTGTATATACTTTGCTTCTACGATACAATTAAATTAGCAAAATTTTTTTATTAGGATAAATGTTTAGATGACGCAGTCCGTCATACTGGTGTGACTGGGCTAAATATAATGGTTAAATCGCTGTATAATGACTATACGGTCATGTTTTCCAATAATAAGAAGCCGCTGGGAGGTGAAATTGTTGAATGTGGCGGATAAAAAATTACCGGTGTGATGATTGTGGAAAATAATCTTTTGGTTATTTGGCAGTAAGCCATGTTCCGGCGGGAAATGTCTAACCGAAAGAATATTGTTAAACATTTGTTGAAAAGAAGGAAATTAATGAGGGTTTTAAATCAAGTTTAAGTTCTAATTAGCAGGTCTTTTTAGGGCTGCTGCTTTTGTGAAAACTTCTGGGTTAAGCAGCATTTTAATTTTCAAAAATAAAAAACGGAGGTATTGGAATGAGAATCAAAACTACTGAAACAAAATCCAAGCTGGCTTTATTGATTATCGTGACCATGTTGCTGGGCATCTTTTCTCCGGCTATGGCCGCCGGTACCGATAGGGCGGTTGGTTTTACGGATATAGAAAACCACTGGGCCAAGGATACGATAATTAAATGGACAGAAGAAGGCCTAATTAAAGGCTACGAAGATGGCAAGTTTAAACCGAATAATAACATAAGCAGGGCAGAGTTCATGGCTGTGATTAACAGAGCCTTGGGCTTTAATGAAGAGGCTACCATTGAATTTAGTGATGTGGGGCCTGATGATTGGTTTTATGCAGATGTGGCAAAAGCTGTAAAGGCAGGTTACATAGAAGGCTATGAGGATGGTAGTATTAAACCGGCTCAGGATATCAGCCGGCAAGAGGCTGCTGTGGCCCTAAGCAGGGCGTTAGGTATAGCCGGCCGGGAGCAGGGTAGTCAATTTATAGATGGAGCAGATATAGCGGATTGGAGTTTGCCCTATATTAATGCTCTTACCGAAAGGGGCTATATAGAGGGCTATTCGGATGGTAGCTTTCAGGCTCAGCGTTCCATTAGCCGGGCCGAAGCAGTGACCATGCTGGATAAAGCCAGGGCGGACATTGAGGAAGATATCGGCGGGGAAGAAAGTGAGCCTGAAGAAGATGATGAAGACGACGAAGCCCCTGACAGCGGCGGAGGTAGTAGCAGTAGCGGTAACGGTGGCAGTAGCAGTAGTTTAAATGTAAGTGCTATTAGTGTGGAAGGTGTACCTGTTGTTGGGCAAACACTGACGGCAACCGGCCTAAAGCCCGATGGTGCAAGTGTTGACTATCAGTGGCAAAGGGCTGTTAAAGGTGAAGATAATGAATATGGCGATTTTGTAGATATTGATGGAGCTACAGATGAAACATATAAGCTGGGGTCATCCGGGAATGGAGTGGCACCGGCAAATGCATATGGTCTAATGATGGCGGATCCGACACCTCATCCTGATGAAGGTGCGAAAATAAGGCTAAAAGCAACTGGCAAAGATCGCTATCGGGGCACAGTATATAGTGAACCGGTGGAGATAGTAGATTATCTCGTAACCCCTGCTAATAATTCTACTATTAAAGTGGGTGAAAAGATCACAGTTTATGCTACTGGAGCAGATGACCTACGGATTATGCTCTGGGCAAAGGAATTAAATAATATAGAAGCTGCAGAAGAAGAATACGAAGATAAAGTATTCAGCTCTCGAACAGAAAAACTTATAGGTAATCAGATGAAAATTAATAGAAGCGGAGATGTATTTGAAATAACCATCTGCCAAGATTTCATTGACATGCTAGAAGATGGTACTAAATACACAGAAGAAAGTTCAGCTGTTACTGGTGAATACAACTGGAAATCTGGCGATAAAACTTCTTGGATTATAACTCCAGAAACAAATAATGAGATATGGGAAGGCTACAATACCTGGAATGAGGAAAAAGTAGGAGATACCTTCTTTGTTTACACCTTGGTTGCAGAATACCACACCTACAAGTTCAACATTGAAGATATGGCCGTTGAATACATTGTAAGTGAAGGTTTGGAAACCCCAGAGGATGCTAATTTTGAAGGTATGACCCCGGTTGAACTCAGCATCGAAAGAGACGTTGAAAAAGACAGAGACTACAAAGGCAAGGTGCGGGTAGCGCCGGTGGGCGAAGAAAGCCTGCAGTTATGGGCCAAAGATACAGAAGATAAGTGGTGGGACATAAATAAAGTTGGTTGGGGTCCTGAAGAAGGGTTCCCGATCACCGATGCGGTCACCGAAGTCTATGTTGTAGCCACCGAGGCTTTTGACGATAATGTAACCTTAAAGTTGGTAGATGTTGATGAAAATTACGGGGCGGTAGACGACATCATCATCAGCCAGGAAGTTGCGGTCAAAGCAAGGGAACCAGAACACTCTAAATATGGGTTTCTATCTGAATATGGGCTTCTACCCGGAGAGGAGCACCAACCACCTCTAACAGTTCTAGAGGTTGATGGATTAATTACGGATAATTCCGTAATTGTGACTGCCGATCAAGATGTCGCTCTAAACCCCGGCGAGGTTACCAACAATGCGCTAAAAGCATTGGCAACAGCCTTAGATAATAGTTACGACAAAGAAGTTCTGACATCACGATTGGTCGAAGTAACTTTAAAAGCTACGGATATTAAGGAACTGGGTTATGACAAAGTAAGAATTCTACCGCTGGAGATTGAAAAAATACACGGTGAAGGAAATGCTAGCGACTTACAAGTCTGGATGTATGCCTCAGCACAGGATAAAGCATGGCACAATATAGCGAAGACCGGCTGGGGTAGCAAAGGCACTGGTTTCAATTTAGACCCAAACGAGGATAGCCTTATGAAAGCTTATGTCTTTGGCACAACTCCGGGTGTTTATGAGATTAAGTTTAAAGCAGTAGATACAAGCAAAGATGGTGAGCCTGTTATCGCTGAAGGCACTGCAAATGTAATAGTAGGAGCAGCAGGAATCAACGTTAGTCCGCTTGCTAAAAACCATTATGCTGCGGGGGAAGAACTAGAATTTACAATCACATTCGACGGTTATGAATTTAATGAAGGAGAATATATAAATGTGAATATACTGATCCAGAAAGAGGAAGCAGGTGGACCTCCATGGGCCTTCGGTGAAAATGTACTGGAAGGCATGATAGAGGGAGGGCTTGAGGTCGAGGCTGACGAAGATGGGAAGTTTACTGTAAAGGGTATAGTCCAATCGGGTCTGACATATGGACAACTGTATATTACCTTACCTCAGTATGGCTATTTTATGGATAATGCCATTCAACTGCAGGATAATGACGGGTATCCTGTGTATGTTGGAGCTTCGGAACAATAGGGAACGGCGACTTTTACTCACCGAGAACACTAGGGGACGGTTCTTTTGTGTCGTAACGCAGTAATCTAAAGCAGGTCGGGTGGTTCAAAGCGAATCGCCCGGCTTACTTTTTGTCCTTGTGGGGGAGTGAACCTGGCAGAGCACCTGGCAGAGGGACGCTTTGTTTGCCACCAAACGGGCTGTGGCAGTTGGTCTTTATGATAATTAAAAGCCAGAATAAGGAGGAAATACATAAATGAACGTGTCATCTGTAATTCAAGGAGAAGGAGTATAAGAAGGTATAGCAATAAACCTGTAGAAGATTAAAAACTGTAAAGATACGCGAGTCTGCGTAGGAAATATTAAGGAAGGGCTCTTTCCACGGTTATATCATGAGGTGTTCCATTTCGGTTATGAAATATTCGGTATTTCACAAGCTTAATATATGATTACCAGGAGATATCTATATTATTCCCTAATATAAACATAAAAAACAATGTTAACATGGAAATATGTCGAAACACATGGTTAGAATCTCACAAATAGGATATAATAGCATTAAATATATTTTTAGAGGGGTTTTTAGTATGTTATATTTTCACAAAAAATATTATAATCTCAAAACGTTAGAAGATAGAAAAGCCAAATCAAAGGAACGTATGAATTATGACAGTACAATAAAAACAAACTTAGAGATAAAGCCAATAAATCAGCCGGATAAATTTATTCTTTACTATGTTCCAACCAACACTACAATAGAATTAGTATCGGAAATATCCAAATCAGATGTAATATTAGAGAATTTGTACGGGGATTTACCGGAGCCGGCACAAATAAATTTCTTTTTAGAAATGCTCAGTACGGAGCTGCAAAGCACAAATGAATTAGAAGGTGTCAAAAGTTCAAAGAAAGAAATAGTTCAAACTTCGAAAAAGGTGTTAGCCCAGGGCAAAGGAGAAAAAATAGAGGCACGATTTGTAAATGTAATAAAATCATATTTTGAACTGAAGGATGGAAACCTAAAACTGCCGGTTGATAGTCAAGATCTAAGAAAAATATATGATGAAATCACATCTGATGAGGTTTCTAAGGACAATATTCCGGATGGAAAGTATTTCAGAAACGATATAACCTACATTTATAAAAATAATAGAGAAATCCATAGGGGGATTTATGAGGACAAAAATACTGAGAAAATTATAATTGATAGAATCAAGGATATTTTTAATTTCATGGATATCGATAGTAATTATAAACTTCATAGATTGATTAAAATAGCCATAGCCCACTATTATTTTGGATACATTCATCCGTTTTATGATGGGAATGGCCGAACGGGAAGATTTATAAGCAGTATCTATTTAAAAGAATATTATTCCTGGCTTACGGCTATGTCTTTATCCCAAGGCTGCAACAAAAGAAGGGACAGATATTTAAAAATATTCGATATAACCAATCAAATATCTTCCCGGGGAGAGATTAATTTCTTTGTTGATGAGTTTTTATCAATAATCATAGAAGGTCAACAACAGATACAGGAAAGTTTGGTACAAAAAAGTGATTTACTAAATATTATAATGGAAAAAATCAAAGGCGATGACACACTGAAAAATGAAGATGAACGGATTATTATGGATATTATGGCCCAGGAATATTATTTTAACCCATCAACAGATGGTACGGGGGTAGCGGAGCTAAAGGGTGTATTTGATTACACAGATGAGACTATCAGACTTAAATTGAGGGATTTATTTAATAGGGGTTTAGTTGATAAGATTAAAAGCCGACCGGTAAAATATATGATATCAAGAGAATATCTGGAGAAGTAATTAACAAGGGAAGGAAGTAAAAGCCCCTAATCCACGGCATAGGATAGGAAAATATTCTGGATATTTTGGATGCCACTTATATATTTTTAAGCTCATCAAATTTGATAGGCTTAAAATAATTAAATGTAATATAGAAAAATATATCGTTTTAAAAAGACCGCAAAAGCGAACGCAAGAAAATACGTTCGCTTTTGCGGTTGGACTAAAGTTGAATTGCAGAAACTTATGGCAAGGGGTTTATAGCGGCAGGTGGAATTAGGTTGTTATACGATGTAATAATTTAAGCATAATGATTAGGTATTATTTAATTGAGATTGAAATTAATGACAAATGCGTTACAATATAACAAAGGGGGAAAATACAATAAAAAACAATTATATATGTTTAGAGAATCATGGAAATTAAGTAGGAGGAGGTATATTGGTGGAGAAAACATTTACTGATGAACAGCTAAGCAATCAAATTAGCAAAAATAGGATGGGGGCGGAAAATCTTCTAAAAGATGAGGACCGGATGGAACGGTTTCTAGAACGCCTGGAAAATAAACTTAAAAGAATTCCTAAGGTTGGGAAGAAGTTATCCAATGTTCCGATTTTGGTTTCATTGGTAAGATCTTATGTGCGAAGAGATTATCAAGATATCCCGATTGGAAGCATAATAGCAATTGTAAGTGCGTTAATATACTTTGTTTCACCAATTGATTTAATACCAGACAATATTCCGGTTATAGGATATATAGATGATGTAGCTGTATTAGCTTTTGTTTGGACTATGGTAGAGGGTGATGTTGAAGAATATAAAAAATGGCAAGTAGAAAAAGGAAAAAGGATAATTAATGAAGTATGATATGGAAAAGCTATTAAATTTAAAAAAGCTGAGGTTTTTTACTCAAACCTCAGACTTAAATAATCATTTTTAGTTATAAAGTATTTCTTTATATCAATATTTTACATAGGAGAATAGACAGGATATGATTGTTTACAGTCTGTAGAAAAAATCCGAAATTTATGAGGGGATAGATAAAGGGAGGAAAACAATGGGGGAAATAAATAGAAAAAATGAAGTAACAAAGATTATGGCTGAGACAGAATTTTATCCTGTTTTGGTTGATGAATCGGTGAATTTATTAAATTATACCAAAATATCATTGACAAGTTTATTGGCAATGGGAACGGGATTAGAATCAGTGGTTACTGCTTTTCGGGGGCTTGGTAAAAAAGGGGGCAGTGGTTTATATATGGTTAAGGTTCCGCCAGGAAGGGAACTCGCAGAATTTAGAGATAAGACAGGATATTTAGGTAGTGTTTTAACAGAGACCGGAGCTGTAGGAGGGGGGCAAGCGGTTTTGACACCCCTTGTTTGTAACCCTACAACGCTTTTTATGGCCGGAACTTTAGTGAATATTGATATTAAGCTTGATGCCATAATAGAAACACAAGAAGATATTCTTAATCTATTGATTCAAAAAGAGAAATCGGAGTTAAGGGGGGACTTAAATTTTTTGTTCGATGTTTTAAATAATTATAAATATAATTGGGATAATGAGAAATTTAAGAATAATAATCACATCAAGGTATTAGATATAAAACAATCATCTGAACAAAAAATTGATTTTTATCGTGAGCAAATAATGTCAAAAATAAATAAAAGATCAATTTTGCAAATGGATCAAGAAATTAAAAAACAGCTTGATAAATTGCAACCGGTGTTTAAAGAATACCAGCTTGCAGTTTATTTATATTCTTTTTCCGCTTTTTTAGAAACCTTACTCCTGGAAAACTTTGATTCCGAATATCTTGGCGAAATTATCAGCAAAATTCAAAACTATTCTTATAGATATAGAGAATTGTATACTGAATGCTATGATTTGATTGAAGGAAGTTCAGAATCTTCTATTCAATCAAGACTTTTAAAGGGTGCAGCAAGTTTAAGCAGTGTAGTGGGCAAAACAGTTTCAAGGGTTCCTGTAATAAATAAGTCACAGTTTGATGGGACATTGCTTAAGGTTCGAGATAAACTTGAACAATTTAATTCCAAAAGAACGGAGCAAACCCTTGAACAATTTACAGATAAACAAATAAGTTATGTGGTTCCATTTATAGAAAACATAAATACTATAAAAAATCTTCATAATAATACAACAGAAATTCTTTATGATGGAGAAAGTATATATTTTGAAGTAGTTGGAGAGTAATATGCTGCCGAAAGGGGTTCTAGTATGGGTTAACATATAATAAATCAGAACCATTTATGATACTTTTTAAATATAGTATTTTGAAAAAATATATTTATTGAGGAAAATGTATTTAAAACAATAACTCCACCGACTTCCGTGATGTTTGCTAAGCAAAGAGTCATGTAGGTGACTAAATGTTTTTCATATATAAATGCAACAGAACTGCATCATGTAAGAAGGTAATAAAATTTGGATTGTGCCAGATGTGGTTTTTATTGTTATGAAGATGAGTATATTTGTTCTAATTGTGAATCGTTTTTAAAAAAAGAACATCCTGTGGATGAACATGAAAAATCCGCATTTATTCATAATAAGATTGATGAAGGGGGCATTTTATGAAATATCTATTTTTATGTTATCCAAAATGAACTACATGTGCAAAGGCCAAGAAATGGCTGGAAGAAAACAATATAGAATACGAATACAGAAATATTAAAGAGGATAATCCTACCGGAGATGAATTAAGAGAATGGATTTCTAAAAGTGACTGTCCTATAAAGAAGTTCTTTAATACCAGCGGTAATGTTTACAGGGAGTTAAAATTAAAGGATAAACTGCCTGAGATGAATGAGAGTGAGAAAATAGAAATTTTGTCTGCGGATGGTATGCTTGTTAAAAGGCCGATTGTTGTGGCTGAAGACTTTGTGTTAGTTGGATTTAAAGAAGAGGATTGGAAAAGATTGAACACTGATTAAACATTCCCAAGTATCCCCTTTACATAGGTCGAAAGAATGAAGTGCAGAGACACGGAGCGTGGAGTAATATTTGCATTAGAGTGAGGCAATTGATGTAAGAACAGCCAAGGAGAGTATTTATGTTCGAAATTAATGAAGTCGAAGAAATTTTAGAGGAAATTGCTACGGAGCTGCCACAGGCGCTCTACAATGAGCTAAACGGCGGCATCCTCTTGCTTCCCCAAGTGAAGAGGAGCCCCGTGGGATGCGATAACGATCTCTACATCATGGGAGAATATCACAGTGGTGGAAGCATGGGCCGGTATATTGTCATTTATTATGGATCCTTCATGGTGTTATATGGCCATTTGGATAGAGATGCTCTAAAAAAGAAGCTTGCTCATACCCTATATCATGAATTTACACATCACCTTGAGTCTTTGGCCGGTGAGCGGGGTTTGATCAAAGAGGACGAAAAATTCCTAAGGGATTATATGAGAAGAAAGGGTCACAAATAATCTTGTGGCCTTTTTGATGTAAAACATTCTTGACATTTTCAATTCTATACAGTACACTTGATGTAAAGAAAGTTTAACATTTTAGGAGGTGTAAGGTATGAGGAAAATGGATGAAATGGAAATGGCTATAACTTTAAAAGCTATCAGGTTAGCTTGGCTTTATACTGTTGTTTTTCTATTTATATGGATCATATATGATTTTATAAAAGTAGGAAGTTTTAATGAAAATCCCGCATTTTTTCTATTAATAACACAAAATATAATTCTACTTTCAAGCCAGCTATATCTAAAACGAAAGATGGGCGGAAATGAAAAATAAAATAAAAGAATTGCGCACAGAAATGGGACTGCGTCAAGAAGACGTAGCAAATCAATTGAATGTAACCAGACAAACTATTATTGCGGTCGAAAATGACAAATACAATCCCTCCTTAGAATTAGCCATGAAACTTGCAAGATTATTAAATACCACTGTGGAGGAATTATTTCAACTAGAAGAATAGCAGTTTTCTATAAACAAAATATGGATACTGTGCAGATATAAAATATAAGGTTCACCTGACATCATGTAATGACCATTGGAGCCAAGCGCTGCCTGATGGCAGGCAAGTATGTGCCCGCGGTTTCATTTAGGCTCATTTTGTATAAATAATCTTTTTAGAGACAACATCTATATGAAGGACTGTCCTTCATATGATATAATGAATTACATCGGTGTGTCGGCACCGCCTGTAAATTATGCTGAAGTTACTACCAACGGCAAGGGCCTTGGTTTTTACCTTGCCTTGGAGAGATATGAAAAAGCATTTCTTGACAGGGTCTACGGTACTTTCGGAAGACAACCCTATGCTATATTAAAAGAACCAGGAGAATTGCGAAGTTTACAAAAAATAATTGATAAAACTTATGGGGGAACATATGCAGGAATTAATTTTTGGTATCATAGGCGGTACAGCTTTACTTATGTATGGCGTAAATATGATGGGCGAAGGCTTGCAAAAAGCATCCGGTGAGATGATGAAAAAGATGCTCTCCGTATTAACAAGCAAGACATGGGGAGCGTTTTTAGTCGGTATTTTTTTAACAACACTGGTACAAAGCAGCACGGCAATCACGGTTCTGACCGTAGGATTTGTAAATGCCGGGCTTATGAAGCTGTCCCAAGCTGTCAGTATTATTTATGGTGCAAATATCGGTACAACAATAACAGCACAATTGATGGCCTTTAATTTTAAATTTAAACTTACGGAAATTGCATTGCCCTTGTTAGGAATAGGTTTTGCAATCAGCCATTCGGCAAAAAAGAAGACAGTGATAGGTGTAGGGAATGCACTTATGGGTTTTGGCATCATGTTTTTAGGGCTCAAAATACTTAATCAAGGGATTCCCATCATGAAAGAAAATGAAACCTTGGCGCTTTTCTTTGAGAACTATGCCTCAATTCCCATTATCGGTATTCTTTTAGGTATGATTGTTACCGCCCTTGTTCATAGCAGCGCCGCTACGGTCGGTTTAGTTATGGTATTAGGGCAGGCCGGGCTTATAGACCTTAAAGCGGCAATATGTATAATGCTGGGCAATAATATTGGAACATGCCTAGCGGCACAGTTAGCAAGTTTGACCGGAACTATCAATGCAAGAAGAACCGCATGGGCACATACTATTTTCAACAGCGTTGGTGTTATCATAGGGGTTTTGGCTCTGCCTTATTTTGTGATTGCTATAGAAAAGATCACATTATTTTTACAACCCGGCGGAGATATGGGTTCCCAAATTGCCAACGGCCATGTTTTGTTTAATTTAATCACAGCCCTACTATTTTTACCAAACACTCAACTTTATGTAAAGTTCCTTGAAACTGCAATAAAACCTAAGGATTTAGATCGTGAAAGCCGTACAATATATTTGGACAAATTATTATTAGATACTCCTTCGGCCGCATTTCAGGCATCTATTTCAGAAATCATCAGAGGGGCGGAATTGGGGAGAGCTATGGTATTTAACGTAACAGAGATCCTTTTGAACAAAGATGAGAAGAATTTTGATTTGATATATAAGGACGAGGATACACTCAATCTGCTTCAAAGAGATATAACCAGGTACATGATTGAAATAACTAAACGGCCTTTATCCGATGCCGGTTCAATTATGGTGCCTGCTATGATCAATAGTATAAATAATATTGAGAGGATTGGAGATCACACAATAGATATTGCAGAACTTATCAAAATAAAAGATGAAAAAGACCTTATTTTTTCAGAATTTGCCATGTATGAAATAAAACAATTAAAAGAAATGGTCCTTTTGATGTATGATAACACCATAGTTACGCTTAAAGAGAATAAAATTGATTTGGTTCAGTCCACATCGGAATTGGAAGATAAAGTGGATGAAATGTGCAAACAACTGGAAAGATCCCATATAAAAAGGCTTGAAGAAGGAGAATGCAGCATTGAATCCGGCAAGGTTTTTCTTGATATTGTAAATCATTTTGAACGAATAGCCGATCATATAAATAAAGTAAGTTTGCTATCTAAAGATGAACTCCAAGGAATTTTAAGAGCAAACGGGAAGACGCCTTTGGGTTTAGA
>CAYOGD010000038.1:0-11453 GCA_964403395.1 uncultured Alkaliphilus sp. | reverse complement strand
AATTAAATTCTGAGGTGAGCCTGAATTTACCGGCATATTTAAACATACATTAATCGGGGATCGGAAAAAATAGGGCGAACACATGGGTTCGCCCCTACAACAAACTGGTGCATCAAGGCGGTAGGGGCATGCTGGCAAACCGATATCCGGTTTCCAGATAGTAGGGGCAGACCCGTGTGTCTGCCCATTGGAGGTCAGAAATCGGAGGCCGGTGTTCCGGAATTATAGAAGGTCAGGCATACCGGCAAACAGATATCCGGCTTCTAAGTTGTAGGGGCAGACCTGTGTGTCTGCCCGCAAAGGGCGCAGGAAAACAGTTTTTGGTGTTTTTGCAAAAGGGCGAACACATGGGTTCGCCCCTACAACAAACTGGTGCATCAAGGCGGTAGGGGCATGCTGGCAAACCGATATCCGGTTCCCAAATGGGAGGAAAATAATTTTGGAGAATAACAAAGAAAATAAAAAACTTGGACAAGCTGTAATCGCAACAGAAAACAAACATAAATTAAAGGAAATCGGAGCAATCTTGAAGGATTTTAATTTAGAGGTATTATCAATAAAAGATGTAGGGCTTGAAGGATTGGAAGTAACGGAAGACGGCAGTACATTTGAAGAAAATGCCTTGATCAAGGCAAGAGCAGTTATGGAGAAAACAGGCAAATTAGCAATTGCTGATGATTCAGGCCTGGAGGTTGATATATTAAATGGCCGGCCCGGAATATATTCAGCCAGATTTGCGGGGGAAAACGCAACGGACGACCAAAATAATGAAAGACTTTTGGAATTGCTTGAAGGTGTTCCGCTGCACAATAGGACAGCGCGATTTGTTTGTAGTATGGCGGCTGTATTTCCTGATGGAGAAATTATTGTTTTAAGGGGTGAATGTCCGGGTATAATAGCTTTTGAACCAAGAGGCAAGGAAGGATTTGCTTATGACCCTCTATTTATAGTAAAAGAATGTGATAAGACTTTTGCAGAACTGGGGGAAGAAGGAAAAAACAAGGTTAGTCATCGTGCCCTAGCATTAAGGAAATTAAAGGAGAAACTGAGAGTAAGATTGCAAAACAAATAATTTTAGAAAGCACATAACAGTTTTGTTTGTGTAGATGATACATATGTGGTACAATAATTGCTGGGTAAACAATTTTTTAGAGGGTATAATAATAACTGATTATTTAAAAAGCAATTTAAAGAAATATTACTGCATTATTGCAAATTAAATATCTCCGAGCTAATAAAACCTAAACAT
The DNA here is from genome assembly GCA_964403395.1 of uncultured Alkaliphilus sp. Classification (GTDB taxonomy): domain Bacteria; phylum Bacillota; class Clostridia; order Peptostreptococcales; family Natronincolaceae; genus JAAZJW01. The sequence continues at coordinate 10,204 of CAYOGD010000038.1, read as the reverse complement.
TTATATATGCAATGGTTTGTTAACCGATAGGGTGTTGTTGGAAACCGCAATGCCTCCCAGTGTGGAAAGGGGTAATATATAAAAAGTGAGTCATCTGTTGGCTTGCTATATTTACGCCTTTTATAGAGGGCGTTTTTATTTTACTCTGAACCAAAGTATTGAATAACTATGTATTTTATGCAAAGAATACATGTTATCAAAATATATTTAAGGAGATGAAAAAATGAGAAAAGGGACTAAAAGGTTATTTGTAATTGTTTTATTGTTGTTATCTGTCTTTATGATTGCCTGTGGTAAAACAGGGGAAACACCTCCTCCGGAAAATGGCAATGGCAGCCCACCGCAGGAACAGGTTAAAGGTGAAATACTGCTTTCCACCACAACCAGTACGGATGACAGCGGGCTTTTAGCCTTCATTTTGCCGGAATTTACAAAAGATACCGGATATGATGTCAAGGTAGTTGCCGTAGGAACCGGTCAAGCTCTACAAATGGGCAGGGACGGTGATGCGGACGTATTGCTGGTTCATGCTAAGGCTTCTGAAGAGGAATTTGTTGCGGAAGGCCACGGAATTGAAAGATTTGACGTAATGTATAATGATTTTATTTTGCTTGGGCCTGAGGATGATCCTTTGAACCTAAAAGAAGAAGCAGGTTCGGATATAGTAAAAGCGTTGTCTATGATCAGTGAAGCAAGCAAAACATTCGTATCCAGAGCGGATGACTCCGGTACCCATAAAACAGAACTCAAACTTTGGGAAGAGGCCGATATCGAACCGGAAGGCAGTTGGTATGTAGAAGCCGGCCAAGGCATGGGCGCCGTCAATCAAATGACCGATGAGCTTCAAGGATATACGATATCTGATAGAGCTACCTATTTATCCATGATAGACAGTTTGGAGCTTGACATAGTTGTGGAGGGCGATACAAAATTATTCAATCAATATGGGGTAATTGCCGTAGACCCGAATAAAAATGACAAAATTAATGCCGAGGGAGCGCAGGCCTTCGTGGATTGGATGATTTCGGACAAGGCTCAGGGACTTATCAAGGAATTTGGTAAGGAAGAATTTGGTCAATCATTGTTTATACCTAATGCAAAATAATCTTGGATTCAGCAAAACAATTATTTAATATTTTAAAATGGGGCTATCTTTTGATGGTAGCCTCATTTCAAAATAAACAATAGAACATTATTGTAGAACAACCGTGAATTTTCTATTAATTCTTGACATAATGCGAGCTATATATTAGAATTATTAGTTGTTAGAATATTAGTTATATTTATTTTGTTGATAAATGTTTTGTCGTTTAAAATATTTAATCATGTTGAATTAACAGTTTAAATGCCCGGAATATGTACCTATAGCTCGGTGGGATAATGGCCTTCTAAGCCTTGTATCCGGGGTTCTAATCCCCGCAGGTACGTCAACTGAAATAAGAAAGGTCAGCTAAATCTAACATCTTTGTAACATTTAAGAAAATATGTGCGCCCTTGGCTCAATGGATAGAGCATCTGACTTCGGATCAGAGGGTTGGGGGTTCGAGTCCCTCAGGGCGTGCCAAATCATTTATGTGTGAATGAATAAGGGAAGGAGAAAATAAGATGATAGAAAAAGTATTCAACATGACAGATAACGATAAAAAAACAATTGAAATGCTTATTTCTGATGAAAATGTTCATTACCTGCACATGATTTTTAACAAAGGCGAGGGGCTTCCGGAACATTTTTCAAATTCCAATGTTTATATGACTGTGCTCAGGGGAACATTATCTATAAAATTGGGCGAGCAGGAAGTGCACGAGTACAAAAAGGGGACTGTATTAAAAATACCTTTTGAAACCAAGATGAGCGCCGTAGGCAATAATCATGAAGAAATTTTAGAGTTAATCGTTGTAAAGGCTCCGGCACCTAAACAGTAAAAAAATCCGGATTAAATTATAAAGGGGATAGTCAACCTATCCCTTTTGTTATACCTCTTATAAAATTGTTTTATGGATCTGCATAATTTCAGAAAGGGCAGATACAGAAATTTAATTGCCTGAAAAAATTGTTGATGTTGTTTTTGTTTTTTGAAGTATGCTTATTATTAAATATGCTATAAGAGCATCCACAGTATGATGTAGCATGGTTCCAACCCCGGTTATCAGAAGTATGTTATATGCATTGAAACCTATAAACGGGATTACTATAAGTGCTTCAAGGAGTCCATGTATGGGAGCGGTAATAATCGCAACTCTGCCGAATGACATATCTCTTTGAATAAGCTTGGCTCCTATAACTCCGACAATTATGTGCATACTTGCTCTGGCTCCGACAGCGGGGCCTAAGGTTAGAAAAAATCCTAAAGCTGAGCCGAGGCCTACCATAATCGCGACCTGAGGGCCCAATAGCATGGAAATAAACATAGGTACATGGGAGCCTAAGGTTGCCGAAAACGGCGGGACCCAAACTTTAAAAAACACAACAAAAGGAACAATAATTGCAATCGCAGTAAGTAAAGCAGCTAGAGTTATTTTTTTGGTATTCACAACCGACACCTCCTATATAAGTTTATACTATCATAACAGGTGTATATACACTTGTCAAGACAAAATATTTTATTAAATACGGAGACATCATATTTTAAAAATACACCTATCATTTTAACAGCTTTTCCTTTTCTAAATTTAATATACTTGAATCTCTCTTTATTATAGGAGATCATACGGTAAATATATGGAATTGACCGCTCAAACTATATACAACCATAATAAAAAATCGACAATACAAAATTATATATACTACAAAAGCCGGGACGGCTGAATAGGTTGGGATCTGTCTACTATATGAGCCATCCGCGGAAGAAATTTTAAATTACAAAAGCCGGGACGGCTGAATAGGTTGGAATCTGCCGGCACACTATAAGTTTAATAAAAAGCATATTTTATCACGATTTTGAAGGGGAGGAATAATAATGACTTCTATTATAGACGGAATAAAGAGTGCCTTCGATTTATTACTGTCTTTTGATAAGGAGATCTATAGTATCATCGGATTATCGATTTATGTATCCCTGACATCTACCATAATTTCCAGTATATTAGCAATTCCAATCGGGATAGTTTTGGGGATAAAAACCTTCCCCGGCAAAAAAGCAATAGTTCGTGTTTTATATACCATGATGAGCCTACCGCCCGTAATAGTCGGGCTGGTCGTATATTTATTTATATCCAGGAACGGCCCCTTGGGGAACTTACGTATTGTTTATACTCCGACAGCCATAATAGTAGCCCAGGTTTTTCTGGTGGTACCTATTATAGCAGGTAGTGTTTACAGCGGGGCAAGGGAAAGAGGAGAAGAAATACAAGACTTAGCCTATACTTTAGGGGCGAATAAGGGACAAGCACTTATTTTATTGATAAGGGAGCTCAGGGTTAATATCTTTTCGGCAATTGTCACAGGATATGGCAGATCCATATCGGAAGTAGGGGCCGTAATGGTTGTGGGAGGTAATATAAAGGGGCATACAAGGGTTATGACCACTACGATTGCGATGTTAAAAAATATGGGACAGTACGGGATGGCTATTGCCATAGGTATAATCCTTTTATTAATATCCTTTGTTATCAATTCTATGTTGTATAGATTGCAAAAGGAGGATTAATATGGACCTGCAGATCACAGATTTACAAAAATATTATGATGAACGATGTGTACTCAATGTAGAAAACCAAACAATAAAGAAGGGTAATTTTTTAGGCGTAATCGGACCCAACGGCTCAGGAAAAAGTACATTAATAAAAATAATTGCCGGATTAATAGAAGCCAGTAACGGCAATGTTGTCTATAATAATAATAAACTCAACACAAAGATACAGCAAGATATGACATTGGTGTTTCAAAAACCGTATCTGCTCAGGACCACTGTATTTAATAATATATCCTATCCTTTAGCCATAAGGGGAGTAAAAAAACAAGAAATATCCCGGAGGGTTAACGATGTGATGAAATCCTTAGACATAAGAACCTTAAAGGATCAGAAGGCATGGACATTATCCGGAGGGGAAACACAAAAAGTAGCTTTGGCTAGGGCAATTGTAATCAAGCCTTCGCTGTTGTTGCTGGATGAGCCAACGGCTAATATTGATCCAGGCTCTGTTTTAGTTATGGAGGAAAACATAAAGAAATTTTATGAGGAGAACGGTTCCACCGTGATTATGATCACCCACAACCTGCAGCAAAGCAAAAGGCTCTGTGCTGATGTAGCCTTCATGAATGAAGGAGAGATTATAGAAATGGACAGCGTAGATAACATTTTTAATAATTCTAAAAATACACTGACCAAGAGATTCATTGCGGGTGAAATAATAGTATAATATTTATCTCAATGTTTTTGCCGGCGTGCAATCTTTATAACTTCTTTTATTTTAGACATGATGAATTCGTACCCTCCTTCGTCGTGGGGGATTGTGCAATCGGAACAGTCCTTTATCCCTTCGGCCGTGTACGAAAAATCGCCGCCGCATCTATTTCCCAATGCATAAAGGGGGCAAAAGCAAAATAAACAGTTGAATTTTGCCGGATTATCTGTTTTATGACAGGGGAAAAATTCACATTTTTTATTCTGTACAAACTTATAATTTTTACTCTTACTTGTATCAGTCAAAATATCACCTCATTTTATCGGTATCTTTTCAGCAGTTTTGTATAATTATTTTTTAAAGGATTATCTTTTAACCTTAAATTGTATTATAATTATACTACAGACAGATAACTTAGGCATCCGGCAAAAATATATTTGATTGCGATTTTGACTGTTGGTAGTTTCCGCAGTTTATTTTAGTTTTTGAAAAAATTTGTTAATTAGTGATAGAATAGGCCTTGGTAGTATGTGATCTCTCATGGCATTAAAATTAAAATGAGGATTGATAAAATAAGGGGGTATATAATACCATGAGAATTAATTGAACAATCGGGTCTAAACATATTATACAGGGAGCTGAGTAAATGATAATACTTGATAGATATGAGGATGGTTATGCGGTTTTGGAAGTGGATAATCAAACTATAAATATAGATAAAAACTTATTAGAGGAGAACTTGAAAGAAGGCGATGTGCTTGTTTTAAAGCAGGGGAAATATTATAAGGATGAAGAAGCGACCGAGGCAAGGAGGAGATATATGGCCGACAGGTTCGGTAAGCTTTGGGAGGACTAGAGAACTCTTGTAATTCATCTAATAAGACGCGGTATTTAAAAATTAGGAATTTTATAATTATACCAATGAATATTATAGTATATGTCAAGTTATTTTATTTTTGATATAATAGATGACATTGGATGTATTTTGGGGGGCAAACCGTAAATGAAAAATCTAATATATTTAGGTTTAGACGTAGGATCTACAACTGTTAAATTAGTAGTCTTAAATAGGAATTATAAAATCATATACAGTAGATATGAGAGGCATTTTGCCGATATTAAAAAAACAATACAACAGCTCATAAATGATGCTCATGATAAATTTAAGGATAAGAGCGTGATGATAATGACAACGGGTTCCGGGGGATTGGCTGTTTCGCAGTGGTTGGATATTCCGTTCATACAGGAAGTTATATCCAGCACAAAAGCCATAGAAAAATATTTTCCTCAGACCGATGTTGTGATAGAGCTGGGCGGGGAAGATGCCAAAATAACATATTTATCGGGGACCGTAGAACAGAGAATGAATGGGACATGTGCAGGGGGCACGGGTGCTTTCATAGACCAAATGGCGTCCTTGATGGAAACAGATGCGGAGGGCTTGAATAAACTGGCTAAAAATTATACTACAATATATCCTATTGCATCAAGATGCGGAGTTTTTGCCAAAACAGATGTGCAGCCCCTGTTAAATGAAGGAGCGGCAAGAGAGGATATCGCGGTATCCATCCTTCAAGCGGTTGTGAATCAGACCATAGGGGGGCTTGCTTGCGGCAAACCTATCAAAGGCAATGTGGCTTTTCTAGGGGGGCCCTTATATTTTTTATCCGAACTTCGTAAACGGTTTATAGAAACTTTGAAATTGACAAAACAACAGGTGGTTTTCCCCGAAAATTCTCAGCTCTTTGTAGCTATAGGGGCGGCGCTGGCAGCCACGGAAGGAAAGAGGATGCCTTTTAAAAAATTAGCCGATAAGGCTAATTCTTTAGAGAAGGAAATAATCCAGGAGGTTGGTATTTTAAAACCGCTTTTTGCAGATGAAGCAGAGCTGAAGGAATTTAGGGATAGACATAGGGGGCATGATGTTAGAAGAGGAGAGCTGGGAGAATATGCAGGAAAATGTTATCTTGGAATAGACGCCGGCTCCACTACTACAAAATTAGCATTGATTGGTGAGGATAATTCCTTACTATATTCTTATTACGGAAGCAATAAGGGCAGTCCCTTTCAGTCCACGGTAAATGCTTTAAGGGACCTTTATAATAAATTGCCTCAGGATGCGGAAATAGTTTATTCCACGGTGACGGGATATGGAGAAGCATTGCTGAAGGCAGCACTGTCGGTAGATATCGGGGAGATAGAAACAATAGCCCACTATAAAGCGGCGGAGCACTTTTTACCCGGCGTAGAATTTATTTTAGATATTGGTGGGCAGGATATGAAATCCATGCAGGTCAAAGACGGTATTATAGATAATATAATGTTAAATGAAGCCTGTTCTTCCGGTTGCGGTTCATTTTTGGAAACATTCGCTCATTCAATGAATCTGGAAATCAGCGAGTTTGCGGCACATTCGTTGAAATCAAAAGCGCCGGTGGATTTAGGCACGAGATGTACCGTATTTATGAATTCCAGTGTCAAACAAGCCCAAAAAGAAGGGGCGAGCATAGAGGATATAGCGGCGGGGCTTTCTTATTCCGTGATAAAAAATGCACTGTTTAAAGTGATTAAAATCAGAGATGCCGAGGAATTGGGAGAAAAAGTTATTGTTCAAGGTGGAACATTTCATAATGACGGAGTGTTGAGAGCCTTTGAATTGGTATGCGGCAAGGAAGTTATAAGGCCGGATATTGCCGGGATCATGGGCGCCTTTGGTGCGGCCCTGATTTCTAAGGAGAGATATGTGGAAGGCATCAAAACCACACTTGTCACGGAAAAAAATCTAAAAATCTTAGATATGAAGAGTGAAACCAGGCGCTGTGGACTATGCGGAAACAATTGTCTCTTGACTATAAACAAGTTCTCCGACGGCAGGCAGTTTATCACCGGCAACCGCTGCGAGCGGGGAGCGGGTATAGAAAAGAAAAAAGAAACAGTACCGAACTTATATGATTATAAATACAAGCGCATGTTTGCGTATAAACCATTAAAAATAGAAGAGGCCAAAAGGGGTTCCGTGGGGATTCCCAGGGTGCTCAATCTATTTGAAAATTATCCGTTTTGGTTCACCTTTTTTACAGAATTAGGTTTCAGGGTGGAATTGTCTCCCAGGTCTTCGAAAGAGATATTTGAAAAGGGCATAGAGACCATTCCGTCGGAGTCCGTATGTTACCCTGCAAAATTGGCACATGGGCATATTATGGCACTTGTGGAAAAAGGATTGAATTTTATTTTTTATCCCTCTATACCATATGAAAAGAAGGAACGGAGAAAAGCGGATAATCATTATAACTGTCCTATTGTAGCTTCTTATCCGGAAGTTATAAGAAATAATATGGAGATGTTGGAGGATGAAAATATTTTATTTATGAGTCCTTTTTTCTCCATGGATAATAAAAAGAAACTTAAGGAACGCCTCTTTGAAGAGTTCGAATTTATGAATATTTCTAAGAAGGAAATAAATATAGCCGTAAACAGAGCGTGGAAGGAAGATAAAAAAGTAAAATTGGATATCAGGGAAAAGGGTGAAAAAGTAGTAAGGTATCTTGAAAGGCAAGGCAAGAGGGGAATCGTATTGGCAGGTAGGCCTTATCAGATAGATCCGGAGATACATCACGGCATTCCCGAACTGATCACATCATTTGGGATGGCCGTTTTAACGGAGGATTCCGTAGCACATCTAGGAAAGGTGGAGAGGCCTTTAGATGTTGTGGATCAATGGATGTATCATTCCAGGCTCTATGGTGCCGCAAGTTTTGTGGCAGAGCATCTTAATTTAGAGCTCATACAGCTCAATTCTTTCGGATGCGGATTGGATGCGGTCACCACTGATGAGGTGAAAGAAATTTTGGGACAATGGGGTAAGATATATACCACATTAAAAATAGATGAAGGAAATAACTTAGGAGCAGCTAAAATCAGGATACGCTCACTGCAGGCGGCTCTAAAAGAGAGGGACAAGAACGAATTTGTTCCCAAGAAGATTGGGGAGAGGCCTGACAAAGTTATATTTACAAAAGAGATGAGGCAGAATCATACAATATTGGTTCCACAGATGTCCCCGGTTCATTTTCAATTTTTAGAATATGCATTCAGGGCATCCGGATATAATCTGGACATATTGCCTTCCGTAGATAAAGAGGCGGTAGAAGAAGGTTTAAAATATGTAAATAATGATGCCTGCTATCCCTCAATCATAGTGATAGGCCAGATTGTAGAGGCGTTAAAATCCGGGAAATATGATGAAAATAATACTTCCGTGGTGATATCTCAAACCGGCGGAGGGTGCCGTGCCAGCAATTATATAGGCTTTTTGAGGAAGGCATTGAGAGATATCGGATTAGGGCATATTCCCGTGATCTCCGTAAATGCCGCCGGCATGGAAAAAAATCCGGGTTTTAAATTAACACCGTCGCTGCTCCATAAGAGCATGATTGCACTGACATATGGAGATTTACTGATGAGGGTCGTCTATAGAGTCAGGCCCTATGAAAAAATACCCGGTTCTACCAATGTTTTATATAAAAAATGGGTGGAAATTTGTAAGGAATCCGTATTACGGGGTAAATTTGAAGAGTTCGAGCGTAATATCAAAAAGATTGTCAAAGATTTTGACACATTAGAGATAAATGACATACAAAAACCGCGGGTCGGTTTGGTGGGAGAAATTTTAGTAAAATATCATCCTACGGCAAATAATAATATAGTAGATATAATTGAATCCGAAGGTGCGGAAGCCGTAATGCCGGATTTAATTGATTTTTTCCTATATTGTGCCTATAATCAAAATTTTAAACATAGCCATCTCTCCGGCGGTAGGGGAGCCAAGGTGATCGGGAATATTGTCATCGGTGCTATAGAGTGTTATCGAAGAGAGATGAAAAAGGTTTTAAGTAAGAGCAATAGATTTGAGGCTCCTAAATCTATTAAACGATTGGCCAGAAGTGCATCCAGGGTGCTTTCCCTGGGGAACCAAACAGGGGAAGGTTGGTTTTTGACGGCGGAAATGATAGAGCTTATAGAGAGCGGAGTGTCGAATATATTATGTATGCAGCCTTTTGCCTGTTTACCGAATCATATAACAGGTAAAGGGATGATCAAGGCGCTGAGAAATAGATACGCCAAATCCAATATCGTTGCTATAGATTATGATCCCGGAGCCAGCGAGGTAAATCAGCTGAACAGAATTAAGCTGATGCTGGCAGTCGCTTTTAAAAATATGGAGGAGGAGTTGCAGAAACTGCAGACAGAAACGGACACCGCCCAAATCCTCCCCATCGGCTAAAAAAACCGGGGGGTCAGGTACAGTGGTTCTTTTTCCTAAAAACCACTGTACCTGACCCCATGGTCTTCGATAATGTTGTAGGGGCAGACCCGTGTGTCTGCCCTTGGATGATCCCCTGGTCTTTCGAAGGTGTTAGACCCCCTGGTTTTTTCGATAATATTGTAGGGGCAGACCCGTGTGTCTGCCCTTGAATGACCCCATGGTCTTCTGAAGGTGTCGGACCCTCTGGTTTTTTCTATAATGTTGTAGGGGCAGACCCGTGTGTCTGCCCTTGGAAATTCAGTTAGTGTAAAATACTTGACTTTTATAATGCATGAAGGGTATAATATACCTTGTAAATAGAACAGGTTTAGAGGCGGGGAAGAGGATAGTAATAAAAGAAAACTGTTTTTAGAGACATGATCATATGGTGAAAGATTATGACAGTGCTTTTATGAAAATCACCTCGGAGCTAAGGGTCTGAAATAACAGTAAGATTCTTCGTATCCATACGTTACATGGCTTGAGTGATGAAATAGTATTTAGATATTGTTTTATAATGAGGGTGGTACCGCGATAAATTCGTCCCTGGGTCTT
>CAYOGD010000037.1:0-11459 GCA_964403395.1 uncultured Alkaliphilus sp. | reverse complement strand
TAATGTTATAATTATCTAACAAGTCTTCTAAGTATCTTTTAAATTGAGATATCCTAATGTTATAATTATCCAAAAGATAATTGACGAGGGATAATTCTTTCACTCCTTGCAAAACTTCAGGGTTATTGCCCAGAAGGCATGCTTCTCAACTTAGTTGTCATATCCCGCTCACTTCGGGTGCTGCATACCTTTGATTAGACCAACATAAACAACATCAAGGTAGTTTTCAAAGACGAATGCTTTCTGCATATTTAAAATGCCCATTTTCTTCGATTTTATGCTAATTGAATGTGGGTTTTTCAACTTATATACCTAAAACTTGAGAAAGACAATTCGATTTTATGCTAATTGAATGTGGGTTTTTCAACTTGCATGCCTAAAACTTGGGAAAGGCAATTAGGTTCTATGCTAATTGAATGCAGTTTTTCCAACTTGCACGTCTAAAACTTGAGAAAGGCAATTAGGTTCTATGCTAATTGAATGTGGGTTTTCCAACTTATATACCTAAAACTTGAGAAAGACAATTCGGTTCTATGCTAATTGAATGCAGTTTTTCCAACTTGCACGCCTAAAACTTGGGAAAGGCAATTCGATTTTATGCTGATTGAACATAGATTTTCTAACTTGTATATCTAAAACCCGGAGGAGGCAACAATGGATATAATAAAATTATCCCCGACGAGGAAAAAAACTATGATGCCAACACAGTTGAGGCAACGATGAATATAATAAAATTATCCCTTACAAAACATCCTTCTAAAAAGATGATATTTTTTTAAATGTCTTTTCATACAGCCTGCCGGGCGCATATTTACAAAATAAAAAAAGCCATCCTCAAGGTGGCCTATTATTTATTGCAGTGCAATTTAAACGGGACGGGCAAGATATTCTTTGTGCCCGGTAAAACTCCTGCATTTTGCTTGCCTAATTTGATTGGCAAGATGTTTTTCCCATCAAGGGCAAGGCTCTCGCATTCTGTTTGCCTAATTTGATTGGCAAGATGTTTTCTCATTCCGGGTAAAACCCTCGCATTCTGCTTGCCTAATTTGATTGGCAAGATGTTTTCCCATCCCGGGCAAAACTCCCGCACTTTGTTTATCTATTTGATTGGCAAAATGTCTTCCTATCCCTAACAAAACATCTCACCTGTTCATCTATTTAATAAATACATAAGAAAGCAAATATCCCATTGCCAGCCCCCCCAGATGTGCCGTGGTGCTTATACTTGGGACGACAAAAGTCAGAACCAGATTTATCGTAATGAGCGAAAAAATCTGCCTTCTTCCCCAGGGAGTCACCATGTCCCTATGTCGGTGCACCAGATACAGGAAGGCTCCCAAAATTCCGAACAAACTGCCGGAAGCGCCTGCGGATATAGAATCGAAATTAAATAGGAACGTTGCCAAATTTCCTCCCACACCCGTCAGCAGGAAAAAGAGCAAGAATTTTTTGGGTCCCAAAAGCCCTTCTATCTGAGGCCCAAATACATATAAAGCATACCCGTTAAAAAATATATGTGCAATTCCGATGTGAATGAAGATAGAGGTTACAAGCCTATAATATTCGCCGTACATTGCAACAAGAGGGGGATACAGGGCGCCAAATTTTACGAGTGTTTGAACATTTGTAGTCCCACCGTTTAAAGTGATAAACATAAAATAGAAAATCATAATTGCTAAAAGTATAAAAGTTACCTTGCTCCTTCTGTAAAAAAACGCTAGCCTCGCCATTAACATATTTTTCTCCTTATTCGACAGGAACTGCCTTTTTAATCATAAATTTGTTTATCTGCATAATTCCACCGGCTATAGAAATCAGTTTAAATAGATCCTCCTTATCATCATTACCCCACCATGAGCCTGCTAAAACTTTAATATTTGTATTTTTAAATGCTTCGGGGAACATAGGTGTGGAGGGGCCTATCATTATTATTGCTTTTGCATTTGAACATATTTTTAATATATTATCTATGGTCTCATTTATTACGGTGGTTCCGGTCAATATCACGATATCGCATTTGGGCAGGAGCTCGGCTTGTTCATTCATTGAACGAATATCTTTCATTTCCTTTTCACATTCAGAAACTGCTTTCATTTCCTCTTTAAATCCGGAAACTGCATTCACTTTCTTTTCAAATTCTGAAACCGTTTTCATTTCCTCTTTAAATCCGGAAACATCCTTCATCCTCTTTTCAAATTCAGAAACATCCTTCACTTTCTTTCCAAATTCAGAAACATCCTTCATTTCCTTTTCAAATTCAGAAACCGTTTTCATTTTCTCCCTAAATCCGGAAACCGCCTCATCAAAAATTATCAGATTCTCGGTTTTTTCAGAAAACATCTTAGCAGCAGAAGGGATAAAGCCTATCATACCGACAGTATCCGTGGGTAATACCTCGACACCGAAGGTTGACTTGAAAGTCGTTATATCTGCTAAATCCTGGCCGCAGGATGCCGCTATCAGCACCGCCACACCTACACTTCTTTGAACATCATCGGTTCCGTGCTTTGCCAACTTAGCCACTTCCATTGCATCTTTACCTATTATATCCTGTGCAAAAGAAAATATCGAACAGCCGGGAGGAAGATGCCCTCTCAATGTATAAGAAATTCCTATATCTCCGTTATCCAGTTCGATCCCGATCAAAGCTAAACCTATTACAAGGTCCTTAACTGTTCTTCCTTTTAAATATGGCGCAGCTGCTTTCAGAATTTTATCAATAATCATAAATATTCAATCCCTTAATTTTATCTTCTCTAAAGTGCCGGTGCTATGCATACACTTCTACCTATTTCATCAATATTATATAGATGTAGATTAACACCATACATGGATTTGAGGAAACCCTCGCTCAATACTTCTCTATAAGTCCCGAAGGAAAAGGATCCATCCTTATCAAAGGCAGCTATCTTGGTTTTAAGCAAGAGGGCCTGATCCGGGTTATGGGTTGTAAACACGACACCATATCCTTCCTGTGCCATCTCTTTTATTATTTTTAATACCTTTACCTGGTTGCCGCAATCTAAGTGAGCAGTGGGTTCGTCCATTAAAATGATCTTTGGCTGTTGGGATATCGCGCGAGCGATGCTTACCTGCTGCCGTTCACCGCCGCTGATTTTTGTGTAGGCCTTATGTGCTATGTGAGAAATTTTCATCTGTTTTATTGCATCTTTAGCTATAGAGTAATGTTTTTCCTTCGGCCTTTCGAAGGTCCCCAGTCGTGGAGCACAACCTGTAACAACGTATTCCAAAACTTCGTAATCAAAAGAAGGTATAACCGTCTGCGGGACATAGCTGATGGTCTTTGCTATATCCCGAGGCGGTATTTTATTCATGTCTCTGCCATTGATCAATATTTTACCTTTTGTAGGGGTAGCCAGGTTTGCGATGCAATTTAAAAGAGTTGTCTTTCCTATGCCATTTGGGCCCAGAATACATATAACTTCTCCGGTTTTTATTGTAAAGGATACATTATTGAATAGTTCTCCAAATCCACTATAGGCAAAAGCTAATTCTGATACTTCAATTTTAGTTTGCTCTTTCATCTTATCACTCCCCCGGGAAACCTCATCTTTTTATTCTACCCTTAGTCTTACCCAATGATTAAATTTTTAAATAAAACATATTCAAATTACCGGTATTTTTTATATTAATAATATTTTTATTGATTATTTCTTATTTTAGACCTATCTGCTCCAATGTAAATGTCTTTCCATAAATTAAGTTATAAAATTCATCTGCATCCTTCTTGAGTTCATCTAAAGAATAAAGGTCGGGATGGAGACTGTGGGTTGCCCAACTCACTCCAAGGGCTACGGCTGCTGTCGGATAATCCCATGGCTCTAAAACAGATGGAAATTCATATATCGTTTTATTTTTAATCGCTTTGATACCGCTCCAAGCAGGATCTTCGATGAGACTTTCTATGGTATATTTTGCATATGCCGGACACCATATTATGTCAGGGTCCCATGCAATAATTTGTTCCACATTTACATCCGCAAATTGCCCTTTTACATCAAGGCCGGTAACCGCATTTACTCCGCCTGCCGCTTCAATCAATTGTGTTTGAATCATAGCATCAGGTGCAACCGATAACGGAGAGCTGGAACCTAAGAAGAGTACTTTTTGTTTATCCGTTGCTTTTGATGCAGCCTCCTTAGCATCGGCAATCTTTTTATCAAGGAATTCGTTTATTTTATTTGCACGTTCTTCTTCCCCTAAGGCTTTACCCATGATTGCTAAAGAGTTCTTCACAGTATCAAAACTTTCATCGTTTGGAAGTGCAACTATAGCCGGAACATCTATCTTGTCAAATTCTTCGACCAGATCCTTGAACCTTTCGGGGAGAACAGCAAGGTCTGCACCGACAGATTCTACCGTTTCCAGGTTAATTTCTTTTCCCCTACCGACTTGGGTAAGATCATCATAACCGTCTACCACGAGAGTATATAGCTCCCGGCACATCTCTTTGTTGCCAAGGCCTGCTAAGTATTTGCCTCCTCCGCCCAGCACTATTACCGTACTTACGGAAGGATTATGGGTGCCTACCACTTTTTTTGCAGGTTCATCTAACTCTATCTCCCTACCTATTACGTCTGTGATTTTGATCTCTTCAGGCTCCGTTATAACAGGTGTATCAGGTTCTTTAGATTCGTCAAGCCCGTTGGTTTCACCGGTTTTGCCGAAGTCACAGGCAGTAAGTGAAAGAACAATAGTTACTAACAACATAAATGCAATTATCCTTTTTAAATTCTTCATTAAATTCATCCCCTTATATTTTTTATAAAACAAAAACAACAATATTGATATGTATCTTTTTCTCTTATCCTATCATTCATTTAAGAAACTTCTGCTGTTTGCCCTCTGTTTATATAATAAGTATGCATAGGTCGGGGCTCCGACAAATCCGGTCAGTATAGACAAAGGCAGCTCTACGGATGTCGACACCCTTGCTATTGTGTCAATTATCAACATAAAGATAGATCCGAAGATCACCGTAATAGGTAGCAGTTCGGTATGATCAGAACCGACCATCAATCGCCCCAGATGAGGAATAACTAATCCAATCCATCCGATTGTGCCGCTGATACACACGGCACTTGCTGTCAAAAGGCTGGCACAGGTAATTACGATGCCGCGTATTCTCTTTACGTTCATTCCCAGGGTTTTAGCTTCCACTTCTCCAAAAGATAAAATATTGATTCGCCACGCGAGGGCGATAAGTAAAATTGTGCAAATTACATACACAGGGCCGATTGCCAAGAGTTCCCTTGTCTTGACACTGGCTACACTGCCCATCTGCCAAAATACTATGGATGCAAGCTCAGTCTGTTCCTCCGCCACAAATTTCATGATAGCCAATACGGAATTTAAAAAACCGCCGACTATTATTCCGGATAACACTAACATCATATTAGAAGTGTTTCTGAATAATTTTGGTATTGTAGTGGTGAGCCCTACGGCCAGTATACCCCCTATGAATGCAAAAACCTGCCTTTGCAACATTCCAAATCCAAGGAGTATGGCTGCCGCCGCCCCAACAGAAGCCCCGGAGGATACACCAAGCAGGTCCGGAGAAACAAGCGGATTTCTGAATGTTCCCTGATATACCGCACCCGATAGAGAAAGCATTGCACCGACAAATATCGAAGCAAATATTCGCGGCAAGCGGACATAGAATACTATATTTTCCATAGATACGTCTACTTGCGGGATCAGGCCCAATCTACTGCGTATCGCATTTATGACATCGATAGGGCTGTTGCTGTATCTCCCCATGCTCAGTGAAAAAAGAGTCAAACATGCTAAAAATATAGATAACAACAGGAACCGTTGTCTATTAGAAAATGTTTTCATAGAAGCTCCTTCTTTAAAATGATCAAACCTATCCTAAATTGCAGGAGGAGAGGTTTAGCCGGACAATATTTATTTCAAACCCAATTCCTTCAGTGTGAATGTTTTTCCATAGAGCAGGTTATAGAATTCGTCGATATCCCCTTTGAGGTCATTCAAGGAATAAAGCTCCGGATGAAGGTTATGGGTTGCCCAACATATTCCCAGCACTACGGCCGCGGTCGGTTGATCCCACGGTTCAAAATCAGATGACGGGCACATATATATCTTTTTATCCTTGATCGCTTTGATACTGCTCCAGGCCGGGTCATTTAACAGATCATCCGCGGTATACTCCACATATGGAGGGAGCCAAATCACATCAGGATTCCATGCAATAATCTGTTCTACGCTTACGTCTACGAAACCTCCCTCTTTGTCAACACCGGATACGGCATTTTCTCCACCTGCAGCTTCGATCAGTTCTGTCTGAATCATTGCAGCAGGCGCAACAGACAATGGGGAACTTTTACCTAAGAAAAGTACTTTTTGTTTATTTTCTGCCTTTGATGCAATGGCTTTAGCATCGGCAATCTTTTTATCAAAAAAATCGTTGATTTTACCTGCACGTTTCTCTTCACCTACAGCTTTTCCAAGAATGGTCAGAGTGTTTTTAACCGCATCAAGGCTTTCCCTGCCCGGGATAATCACTATGGCAGGAATACCTAAGCTTTCAAATCCATCTATCTGTTCTTTAAGCCTTTCAGGAACTATAGCCAGTTCGGCACCGGTAGCGGCTACCGCTTCTAAATTGAGTTTCCCTCCGCTACCAACTTGAGGCAGCCCGTCAAAATCATCCATTACGGCCGAATATAATCCTCGTCCCATGGCTTTAGGGCCGAAACCTACAAGATATTTTTCCCCTCCGCCCAGCACTACGGCGGCGTTTAATGTGGGATTGTGGACGCCTATCAACTTGGTTGCAGGTTTTTCTAATATTACTTCTCTGCCCAACACATCCGTAACTTTGACTTCCTTTGTTTTTTCCGGTTCACCAGATTCAGTACCGGCAGGCGCATCAGGATTATCGGCTGTTTTTCCGGGCAGGCAAGCGACAAGTGTAAGAGTCATAAGCACTGCCAGAAAAAATGCGATAATCCTTTTTACATCCTTCATTTAATTCATCCCCTTTTTGTTTTTTACAAGATAAAAAATGATAACGATGATGCATATTTACGCTAAAAAAAAGTAGCGTATCCGCTACTTGAGAATAGAATTTACTGCGCCAAAGATAAGGCCGCACATCTTTTCCAAGCACGGGTGGCATAATCATTTCTAATTACACCAATAGACTGTATTTCATAGGTTTTACCCCTTAGAAAATTTCAGTTCAGATGTTATTTCTATTGATTATTCATTTAATTTGAGTATTAATAACTATCTGTGTACTATTTTAGCTTTGTTTCGTTTTATTGTCAACAAACATATGCATAATTACACATAGGTAATTCGATAACTATGGTGACGGTACGACAAATTATTGGTTTATATCACAAACATGTACTTGATTTTATCCCGGGATATGCTAAAATAAAGTTGGATTTAATAACAAAATTGTATATCAGCATCTCCGAACCTGTAAGGCCTACGGCGTTATGTCAAGGATTACAGGCGTTAGGGTTATATTGGAAACGATATAATCTCCCATTATGGAAAGGAGGGGTTAAAGTAATAAAAGACAATAACACCGAGGCCATCAGGGTCATGTTGTCAGTGGAAGACAAGTTTGTAATAATTTAGCTTCCGGCAACCGACTTTTGGTATCGGTTTTTTGTTTTGTAAAGTAGGAATAAGATATGAAACTGGGAATGTCGGAAACGAAAAAGTAGGAGTAAGGCATAAAATTGGGAATGTCGGAAACAAAAAAGTAGGAATAAGATATGAAATCAGGAATTTCTAAAACGAAAAAGTAGGAATAAGATATGAAACTGGGAATGTCGGAAACAAAAAAGTAGGAGTAAGATATGAAATCAGGAATATGGAAACAAAAAAGTAGGAGTAAGATACGAAATTGGGAATGTGGAAACGAAAGTGATCATGCTGTTGATCATAGAATCAGGTTCGAATCAATTGTACAGGGGGGAATTGAATGAAATGTAATTTTTGTGAATGGCGCTGTCAAATGCCCGATTCTCTTTGCCATATGTATGAAGAAAAGGATGGCAGGATAGCAGAGATTTATCCCAATCAGTGGACAACCTATAAACTTACGAATGCAGAAAGCATCCCTCTCTTTCACGGCTGGCCGAATCATCAATTTTTGCAACTGGGGGCGTTCAATTGTAACGCAAATTGCGCTTATTGCATAAACGCTCGTGTAGCCATCGAGCCAAAAACCGAGACCTTTCGTTTTCAGCTTGATCCTCAGCGAGTGATAGAAATCGCTCAGAAGACCGGCTGCAGCGGTATTTATTTCGGTGTCAATGAGGTGACTGTAAACTTGCCTTCCGCCTTGGCAATAGCCAAGGAAGCGAGTAAAAAAGGCATGATAGTGGGCTGTTCCAGCAACGGATATTTTACTGAAGAGACCGCCGATATGATGCTGGAGTATTTTGATTTTTTTAACATCAGTCTCAAATCTATTTCAAATGATTATTATCAGAAACATGTCGGTTTGGAAAGTGTTGAGCCGGTAATGCGAAACATCAGATATCTTGCACCGCGCACCCATTTGGAGGTTACAACCACAATCGTACAAGCTGTCAATGATCATGAAATTCCGGTGATTGCCGGGTTTTTAACAGGTATTGACCGGCTGATGCCCTGGCATGTTTTTCGATTGCTCCCTGAACATAGGATGAAGGACAGAGAGCCGTCGAACATCAAAACAATTTTCGACAAAGTTGGAGAATGCAGGAATATTTTGCCTAACACTTATTTCAGCAATTATGTGGGGACACAACTGATCAATACTTTGTGCCCAGCATGTGCAACTGTGTTGATTGAAAGAATCTGTGCATATTCCTGCGGTGTTATGCTTTCGAATTACAACATGGAGGGGAGCGCCTGTCCAAGCTGCGGCACACCCATAAAAATGGTAGGCAATTTTTGTGATACTTACCGTCTTGAAAATGAGGGGGACAGAATATGTTAGGGATTATTGATGTCCGGGGATGGCAGGAGATAATAGACCTTGCCACTGCCAAACCGGCTGAGCGGGACGAAAAGTTTTTAAAACCCCTCAGGAAACTGGCTGAAAGTTTTCCTTATCCGGGGGACCGCAATAATGCCGGCAGCAAATGGACGATAGATGCGGCGGAAGCGGTGGTAAATCATTATGATCCGGGCTGGCTTTTTCTGGGTTTTACCCGACCTCTTTTTGCTTGTGCCTATGATGATTGCTCGGCCGAGGACAGAAGAGACACGGCTCGGGTTATTTTAGATTATATTGTGGGCTTTGCTCGAAAACATGACTTTTCTCCGCTAATTGTCGGCAGTGGTGGGCTTGTACCGCTTAAGGGCTATATTATCATACCCGAATTAAAGGGCGTTCTTCAATCGAGTGCCTGGGCTCGCAATATGGCGGGGCTTTACCAAAGCGAGCCGGGGGATGAGGAACTTTTGCTTAAAAAGCCGCATATACGTGATATTATTCATAGAGATGATTTTATGGGGTTCTGCAAAACCATGACTCCGACTTATATCAACGATATCCCTGACTATCTATTGATAGCCGAAGACGGGTGGGGGTTTAAGGGATTTTTCAGCGGCGATCGCATCCTTTACAATATCGAAAAACACAGTTATACTTTACCTGTTTATTCGGAAATCGGATATCCCGATCATATTGAAGGTGTTTGCGGCCTTATGGAAGGAGCCCTTGATCAGGGGGAAAAGGTGCTTTTGGCCGTGGTTGAAGGTTTGGGTGAGGAAGATTTTACTTTGCCTCATCGGAATATAGGCAATTGTCGCGATTGGTATGCATATGCAGGCCGTATGCTTTATCATACATTAGTGACGGGCAAATCTTTTTATCATTGTACCCATCCGCCTATTCACGATATGTCTGCCAGGAGGCCGCTACCCCTTCGTTATCCTATGTCCACCCCTCATGCGGGGGTTATCTGTGAGGATTCGCTGGGGCGTAGGGCTAAGGTTCCTACAGCTGCCGTAGGCAGTCGCAGTATAAGCACACATGCCATAGTCAATGCAGATTTGATGTTGGAATGCTATATCCGTGGCCTGACAAATATGGGTGTGATGGTAGCAGTTAACGAGGATCGTTACTGTGCCGGCATAAAAAATAAAAATTGTCGATAAGGGGTATTTTGATTTAATATTTTTTAACAGGTCTGCTTACGAAAACTGAAAAACATTATAGAAAAATAAAACAAATAAAACAATGAAGGGAAAGGTAGGTGAAAATCCGGTTCTTGGTCATAGGATAAAAAAGAAACACATTGAGTCCTGTGACACCGCCATCTTAATTTAATAATAGGGCGCAGGAAATCTCTTTGCAGGATCTACTTTTAATATCTTGTGACACCGCCGTATTATTTAATAATGGGCGAAAAACTTAGAACATATGATTATCTGAGTTTTAGAAACCGGGATAATGATGAATAAAAAACTTATAATTCTGTTGGTGGCTGTTCTTTGTCTTACAATAGCATGTTTTGGTTGCACTAAAAATGGTGACGACAATGCAAATGGCGGACAGGAGGTTAATGGGGAACAAGAAGGTACTTCTACAACTCCTCCCGCAGAAGAAAGCAACGGAGGGGCTTCCGGAGGCGAAGCCGGTATGAGCCGAATCAATATTTTTGAAACCGGTATAGCAGGGATTGATACCACAGAGATTGATTATAAAGATGAAGCTGTTGACGCTTATGCCGTTAAGGATTATGTGGACAAAAATTTTGAGGCTGCTCCTGCAGGCGAGGTTACTATGATTGCAACGGACGGTTACAGCGTCACCATCGATGCTGAAGAATTTATGGAAGATTTTATTATAACAGAGTTGGACGTTTCACCTTTATCAGTAAATTCAAAAGCTAAATATGTGCGATATATTAAAACCGACAGCGAATCCATATGCTTCGTGGATGACAGTCTAAAGGTAGATGATGTCTTTGCTGCACTTGGTATGGAAGAAGCAGACAATTACAACTTTGTTGCCGGTGACGGATTTGCTATGGAAGTGTCTAAAGGAGAAATTGCCGAATGTACCTTAACCAATCAGGACGGCAGTGTGAACGCTGCTATTCCGGCGCTTTCAGGCGGCGATTTGAGAGAACTCCTGTATATTGAAGTGCTCAGATAGGATTGAATCAGAAACAGTTACAATAAAATGGGTCTGTGGCTAAAATAGGTTTATGGCTAAAATGAGTTTGTGGATAAAATGGGCTTGTGAATAAAAGCCAATCGGCTTCGCTTTGTATGCTATTTCGGGCGTTTTATGGACAGAATAAGCTTGTGAATAAAATAGGCCTATAGACAAAACGGGCCTGTGGCTAACGGGGCAACACTCTTTTCGAGGTTGCCTCGAATTATTCATTTTAGGCTAATTGGAGATGACATAGGGTTGCTTGACGATGGGAATAATATGGTGGTAGAATAAATGC
>CAYOGD010000036.1:0-12466 GCA_964403395.1 uncultured Alkaliphilus sp. | reverse complement strand
CCAATACATCTTGTTTTGTTGTATCTCCGCATACTATTATACCGCAGCCGGCCTGAGGCAGCATTTTTGCATATTTATGAAACTTCACAATCTCTTCTATAACTTTTTTGTCTTTCACCACGACAAATTCTCTGGGTTCAAGATTATGAGCCGAAGGAGCCTGAAATCCGGCCTTCAGTATGGCTTTCAGATCTTGTTCGCTTATAGTCTCACCTGTAAAATCCCGTACACTTCTTCGAGAATCTATAGCTTCCAAAACATTCATATTTACCCACTCCTTTATTATTTTTTTCGAATTCTTAATTCCATACTATACCATATTGGACCGGGTATATCAAGAAAGACCAAAAAGAACCACTGTACCTGACCCCATGGTTTTTTTATTTTTCTGTTTCGAATGTATCTTGAATGAGCCGGATGTTTTTAATGACGATGGGGGCTTTTATCTGAGCCAAATAAAAACTTTTATTTACCAGTTGTTCCTCCAAGTCTTCCATCGATAATTCAAATTTTTCGAGTATATCTTCGGAGCCTTTTTTTATCAAATCCTGCCTGATGGAGTCGCCAATCCCATTCGTTTCGTTTAAATGTTCCATAGCTTCCGCATAGTTATCGGAGGCTGCGGATAAAATGGTGCCCCTGATATGATAGTACATTTCATAAACATCATGTTTGCCTATACCGTCAAAATGCCCCCTGAAGCCGGCTACAGTCCCTGTCAGTTCATTGGCCGATTTTAAACTGCCGAGTATTTCTCTGTTTACAACAGATAGAGTTAAATCATTTAATATTTCTTCGAAATCTTCAATCTTTTCCAGGGATGTTTTCCCTGACGGCAACTGTGCTTCCAGCACATTCCATTTTCTGTGTACCTTCGCGATATTCTCATTTGTTTTGTTCCATACCGTATCAATATCCGGCGGGGGGCTACTGTTCCCGGTAAAATCGCCTTTAACGTCATTCGCTTCTAACAGAGGAATGATAATTTCATTTTCAGCTATCAATTTTTGCATATCCACTGCCTCTTCTGCCTGTTTTAATTTTTCTTCCTCGGCAGATCCCGATTGTTTTTGCTTTTCTCCTCCCTCTTTCGTGCTGTCACCGTTTTGTCCCTGGGCAGTCAATTTTGCAGCAGTTTCTATACTGTCGGTTTCTCCCGATTTGAGGGATTTTTCTTCTTCGATAGTTTTCTCTATTCCTGTTATTGAATCTAAATCATACATGATTTTTAGAATTTCATCTTCAAGCTCCGTTAAAACTTTAGGTAGTTTAGGAGGGTTTCCCTTTTTATCGACATTGGGTTTTTGCGGGTTTTTATTACAACCCATCAGTATAAATACGATGAGTAAAAACCATATCAATTTGTAATTTATATATATTTTTTTCTTTTTCATTTTGTCACCTCTACATATATGTTTACCAATTTGTTAAAAAACATTACAAAATATAATTTAACAGGAGGGCATTAGAAGGATTTAGGGCATGTATTGTCGAAGTTAATATAGGAAGTGGTATCAGGATAAAAGGAGACGGTCATATCAAAAAGATGAAAGCATGGGATGACTATTTTAAAAATATATAAAAAGTGATATTATGTTAGTAACACTATATCTATGGGGTGGCAAGATGATTAAAGGGATAGGGATTGACATCATAGAGATAGACAGGATAAGGCGAGCGATAGAAAAAAACGATAAATTCATAGACAGAGTGTTTACTGTAAATGAAAAGAAGGCGTTTGAGGAGAAAAATCATTCCCCCCAGACCATAGCAGGGTACTTTGCAGCTAAAGAAGCAGTATCCAAGGCCTTGGGTACGGGGATAAGCAATATGCAATGGAAGGACATAGAGATATTAAAGGATCCTTCGGGAAAACCTTATGTGAGATTATATAATAATGCCGAAAATTTAGCATATAGTATGAGTATAGATAAAATATTTATATCTATATCCCATAGCAGGGAAAATGCTGTCGCCCTAGCTATAGCGGATTGATTCTTCATAAGGAAAGGAAGGAATTGAATGAGGTTCCGGAAGGTTATATTTTTGCTGATCATGGCTGTTGTTATTATGACTGCCTGTATAAAACCTTCGGAGGAAAAGATGTACTACAAAGCACATAAGAAGATGATGGAAATAAAGAGCTATGAGACCATCGCTAAAATATCGTGTCACACAGGGGATAGTGTCAGAGAATACAGATTTAATCAAGTGTTTCAATACCCGGATAAATATAGGTTGGAAGTGATTTCACCACCCAGTTTGGAAGGTAATATGACCATATATAATGGCAAAATTGCCTGGATCAAACATGCTGCAGTCAATCAAGCTTGGAAGATGGAAAATTTTGAGCAGTCAAACGAACAGATGATGTTTATCGGGCATTTTTTAAAGAATTTTGTGAGCTCGGAAAACGGCAATTATCATAAGGAAAAGATCAATGGACAAAATAATATCGTAATTACCACAGAAGTACCCGGTGGTAATCCTCACTTTTATAAGCAAAGACTTTGGGTTAGCGGAAAAGACTATACCCCTATTCGGCTTAGTGTTATGGATGAACAGGAAAATTCAAGATTTGAGGTTTATTTTGAAGATTTTAAAGTGAACCCCAAATTGGACGAAAAGCTTTTTTATTTGGATTAAATAAAGGCAAATAAGGGGTAGAATTATGATTATAGGGAAAGATTTAAGACCTGTATGGGCAGAAATAAATTTAGATAAAATAAAGCATAATGTCAGGGAAGTAAAAAATATAGTCAAGAACGATACCATAATATGTGCTGTTGTAAAAGCCGATGCCTATGGCCACGGAGTAGTGGAGATCGGCGATATATTGTTAAAGAACGGGGTAGACCGCTTTGCCGTATCTACCTTGGAGGAGGCAATACAATTAAGAAATAATGGCTACACAGAGACGTCTATAATGGTTTTAGGACACACACCTGAGGGACACGGAGCGGCAATAGTGGACAATAACATCATACAAACTATTTATACTTATGATCAGGCATTATATTTTTCAAACCTTGCAAAAGAAAGGCATAAGAAGGTGACAATACATTTAAAGCTGGATACGGGAATGTCAAGGTTGGGATTTTTAGCGAACGCTCAGTCCTTGGATGAAATAAAGGAAATATTTGAATTGCCTGATTTAATAATTGAAGGTATTTTTACTCACTTAGCTACGGCCGGTGAAAAAGATAAGGATTATACTTATAAGCAATTTAACATGTTTATGGATTTTGTTGAACAGCTGGAAAAGGATGGATATTCAATACCCATAAAACATATTTCCAATAGTGCGGCAGTCATAGATTTACCCGAGATGAATTTGGATATGGTAAGGACCGGAATAATACTCTACGGATTATATCCGTCGAACGATGTGGACAAGGGGAGGCTCGATCTAAAACAAGCTATGGAACTAAAGGCCAGGGTCTCTCATGTGAAGACTTTACCGAAGGGCCATGGCATAAGTTACAGTTCGAGGTACACTACGTCCGGTGATGAAAAGATAATCACAATTCCTATAGGTTATGCGGACGGATATATAAGAGCACTATCAGGAAAAGCGGAGGTGATTGCAGGGGGAAAGAAAATACCGGTTGTGGGTGATATTTGTATGGATCAGTGCATGGCAAATGCCGACGGCCTGGATATTAAAACGGGGGATGAGGTGGTATTATACAGCAGTCAAAAAGGAAGCGGTATCACCATAGATGATATCGCCGATAAGACGGGAACTATCAATTATGAAATTATATGTATGTTAGGTAAAAGGGTTCCTAGGGTTTATCTGGAAAATAATAACCTTTTACATATTAAGGACAATTTGTTAATATAGAAGTATAGATTTTTCTGGTTTAGTATAATTTTATCATAATTATGAAAAACTTATACTATCATACATATGATTTTCCTTCAATATACTTAGGGGGTGCGATATGTCTGATTCAAAACGGATTATGATATACCTTCCGGATAGTCTTTTGAGAGAAGTAGACGATATTGTTTCTATAGAAAAGATAGATCGAAGCCAATTTGTTTGCAAAGCAATGAGACTATATATTAGGAAGATAAACAGGGTAGAAATAAATGCACAGATGAAAAAGGGTTATCAGGAGATGGGTGAGATTAATCTGGCATTAGCTGAGTTAGGGTTAAGTTTGGATATGTCTTCATTGGAGACCTACGAGGCTGAGATGGCGGAGTGTGAATAGATGATTATTAGAAAAGGAGATATATATTATGCAGACCTGAGCCCTGTTGTAGGCTCTGAACAGGGGGGCATCAGGCCTGTGTTAGTGGTACAAAATGACATCGGTAATCGCTATAGTCCAACAATTATAATAGCAGCTATTACTTCGCAGATTAATAAGGCTAAGTTACCAACCCATGTTGAAATTAAAGGTGATGATTATGGATTATCAAAAGATTCTGTTTTGTTATTAGAACAAATTCGAACAATAGATAAGAAACGTTTAGGCGAAAAGATAGGTCATGTGGAGGATGATATAATTGAAAAGGTAGATGATGCCTTGCGGATAAGTTTAGGTTTGGTTGCGTTTTAAGGACTTAGGTTGAAACAACTTAAGTTTTTTTTATGACCTAACCCAATTTTCCGAATGCTTTTCTCGGAAAATTGATGGTAGGTCAAACGCAACGAGAACCAAATTCGTATGACCAAAGGGAATAAACGAATTTGTGTTTCGAGACTGAGGAGAATGACCTAACCCGATTTGCACGACCAAAGGGAGTAAGCAAATCGATGGTAGGTCAAACGCAACGAGCCCCAAACCCAATCCATCTTATCCTTTTATTTAGTATAATTATGTAGTATAATATGGACAGAATTATTACGGATAATCAAATATACATAGAATAAACACGAATAATTAACAAGAGGGGATGAAAAGTTTGAAAAGAGATTTAAAGACTCAAATATTATCCGCGGCAATTATAATATTTGTCCTGATTGCTGTCATTACAATGGTTTATGCTTCTACTAACGATTTAGGCTCCGAGGATGATCCCATAGTCACATTATCCTATCTGGAATTAAAAATCAGTCAGCTTAAAGATTATATCGATAAAAAAAGCTTTTCACCCGGCGATTCGCAATCTGCCGATTCTGTAGACAATTTAACATATGAAGTTGTGGAATTAAAAAAAGGTCAATACCTGGTAGCGGGGGCAGGAACGGAAGTAATCCTGAGAGCGGGTGAGGCTACGGCGATTACAAGCTCACTCGGAGGGCTGTCCGATGTAACCGGTGCTAAGGACATACAACAGGACGAAAAGATTCCCACTGATCACCTGTTGATTATACCCAGGGATGATGGCAGGGGTCTTCGCGCTTTATCGGATTCTTTTTTATTAGTAAGGGGTAAGTATACTATAAAATAAAGTTTTCAGGATAGACTTCCCACAGTTAAAAAGGGAAGTCCATTTTGTTTGATCATACATATCAAATTCATTTCCTATACCGGCCGGACTTATTGAATATCCGGTTGTTTATCAATACAGTGATTGAATCTGTTAAAGTACGGGGAGGAAGGTGCTTTCCATGGAACAAAATAAAAAAATATTTTTGGTTATCCTGTTGAGTATAATCATATTAGCCACAACAATATTCACAAGGATCAATATAGAGTCCGGCAACAAGGTTATCGATGTGGTTTTGGACTATGTCGAAATGAATGAAATGGCCTCACAGTCCGACAATGAATTAAAATGGTGGTTTGGCAATTTTAAAAATATAGGTGTTAAATATGTGGGCCTCCATGAAGAGAACCTTGAATCCATGATAGACGACAATGAGGATGTTGAGGTCGTTATGGGCTGGGAATTGTTGCGGAGCAGCAGGTTAAAAGAGCTTTATTTAGCCGGTTTGGAAAGCGGTTACGAGATCGGCAAATATGATGTTCTGGTAAACACCGGAACAGAGGAGATTTTTAATTTTATATACGATGGTTTGAACAAACGGTATGAAGAGGGTTTGTTTGAAATTTTATCCCATGAGGAAGGCAGATATGCCATATTGCTCAAAGGGACCATAAATGATACGGTTTATTTAAAAGGGAAGTCCTTTATAGATGTATATAATAAGGGCGTGGCATTGAGGGAGACACCTTATACCTCAAAATTGATAAAGTTGGGTCTGGGCTTTGATGATGAGAAGATAGAACTTATCAGGGAGAGCGGATTGGAAGTGTTGCCCAGGCCTTCAAACTATAATCCATGGACAACGGATAAATATATCAAAACCCTGTTTGATGATTTCAAAAATTTTGACATGATCCCGCCTGTTTTCATATTCACCGGGGACGCGGTTTTAGGGTATCCTAATTATAATTATCTGGTATCGGAATATATGCAGGATAATGATATAAAAGTGGGGTTGATAGAGACATCCGTACAGAGGAAACATCTGGAACAAACAGGAATAGAGGATTTAGCCAGGGGCTTAGAATATAATGCCGTCAGAATATTTTCTGTCTGGCCATACGTACAGGAAAGGTTTAAATTCTATAATTATGAGGGTGCGGAAGAGATTGAAAATGCTTTTTATAGGACGGTGACGGAAAGAAATATAAGATTGATATATTTCAAACCATTCAAAGAGAACAAAGTATCTTTTGTAACCGATTTTGAAGAATATAAAAAGATGTTCGACAGGTTCGAAAATAGAATAGCGGCACATGGCATGACAATAGGAAGAAGCAGTATAATGGCACCGAACAGGGTTCGCATAGCCAAGCAGACCTTGATAGGCTGGGGAGTTGTTGCTGCGGGTGTTCTGCTTTTATCTTTTTTATTCAGTATGAACAGTAAAACAAAAGACATTTTATTGATTCTGGGTATGCTGGCGGTGCCGGCAATATATGTGATAATACCGCTTTTAATGGAGAAAATTATGGCTCTGGCCGCTTCCATCATATTTCCCTCGTTGGCAATGGTATGGGTATGTAGCCAATGTAAAAAACATTTCGATGATGATAGGGAATATTCCCTGTTAAATATTATGGGGATTGGAATAAAAGATTTGGCAATAGCGACGGCTATTTCGGCACTGGGCGGTTTCTTTGTCGCCGGGATATTGTCTAATACCGAATTCTTGTTGGAAATGGACATATTCAGAGGTGTCAAGTTCAGTCAAATAGTTCCGATAATCTTATATGGGGCAACTTATATAGCTTATTTCGGATATAAAAATAGGAGGAATGCCGGTGATAAACCTTCCCTGGGATTGAGGGATATAAAAGCTCTTTTATTGGAAGATGTAAAAATAATCTACATTATATTATTAACAGTATTATTAGTGATAGGATATGTTTATATTGCCAGAACCGGCCACGAAACGAATGTTCAGCCGTCTACACTTGAGATGATGGTAAGAAACATATTAGAAGAGAGGTTATTAGCGAGGCCCAGAATAAAAGAATTTTTGATAGCATCTCCGGCTTTGATGGCGGCCATATATTTTGCTAAAAATAGATATAAGTTTCTCACATTTATTGCAGGCCTGACGGCTGTCATGGGGCAGGCTTCAATCGCCAATACGTTCAGTCACTTGAGAAGCCCGATATACCTATCGGTCATGCGTATAGTTTACTCTTTAGGGCTGGGTATAGTTCTGGGGGTCATATATATTGCCATAATAGATATCATATTTAAGATGATTTTCAAATTATCAGGTACCGGGGCAGTGAAGGAGAGAAACTGATGAACAAGATACTCATATTTGGATATTATGGATTTCAGAATACGGGGGATGAAGCAATATTACAGGTAATAATCGATCAAATCAAAAAAGCCATTCCCCATGCGGAATTAACCGTTCTAAGCTATAAAGCAGCCGAAACTATGAAAAAATATAATGTAAGAGCCATAAGCAGAAACAAATATATTGATCTGATAAAGGCAATAAAGGAATCCGATATCATAATCAGTGGCGGGGGTTCAATTTTGCAGGATGCTACCAGTGCAAGGTCCCTTATTTATTATCTGGCTATCATATACTTGGCGAAAATGTTGGGTAAAAAGACCATGTTTTACGGCAATGGATTCGGCCCCATCACTAAACCTTTTAACAAGAAACTTGCAAAGTACATTGTCAACAAAGTGGATATAATAACCGTAAGGGATTATCAATCCAAGGAAGAGATAGAGGCATTGGGGGTAAAAAAAGATATTACAGTGACCGCCGATGTCACTTTCTCCATGAATTTACCATCCGACGAGCTCGTCAGAACTATCTACGAAAATGAAAATATAGATACTACGAAACAATTGATAGGGGTATCCGTGAGGAGATGGCATGGAGAAGATATATATAAAGAAATAATAGCGAGTACTTGTGAGAGCCTGATAAATAAAGATTATGAAATAGTCTTTATTCCTATGCAATATTTTGAAGATGTTTATATCTCCGAAGAGATTGCCTATATGATGAATAAAAAACCTAAGATAATAAAGAGCGAGTATTCTCCGAAAGAAATGGCAGGTATAATCAGCGGGCTGGATTTGTTGATAGGGATGAGACTGCATTCACTTATCTTTGCCGCTATGGCTGCTGTCCCCATGGTGGGGTTGGAATATGACCCCAAGATCCTAAATTTCCTGAACCTGGTGGGCCAGGAGAGTGCCGGAAGGGTAGAAGATCTCTGTATTTTTCATCTTCGTGATATGATCGATGAGGTCATATATAAAAGGGAAGAATACAGGCATAGTCTGATAGATATAAGGGATGAATTGAGACAAAAGGCTGAACAGAATATAGAGATATTGGAGGAGTTCATTATAAAAGGTGGGGGACGATGAGGGAACGGGAGAGCATACTGAATATTAAGTTTGATGTGGTTGACGAAGAGAAGGCAATGGAACGGCTTATAGGCTTTTTAGACGAAGATTCTCCGGTGAAAGAGGTGTATACACCGAACCCCGAAATTGTGATGTTAGCGCAGAAAGATAAGGAATTATTTGATATACTTAATAATGCGGATTTGGTTTTGGCGGATGGAATAGGGCTGATTATAGCTTCGCGGCTAAAAGGGCTGCGGCTGAGGCACAGGGTTACCGGCGTGGATACCATGGATAAATTATTGAAATATTGTGCGGAAAATCGGAAATCATTTTTTATGTTCGGAGGGAAACCTGGAATTGCGGAAACGGCTTGTGAAAATATAAGGGAAAAGTATGGAGATATGGAAGTTTCGGGGTATCATCACGGATATTTTGATGAAAAGGATGAAACAGGAATAATAGATAAAATAAATGATTCAAAACCGGATATTTTATTTGTCTGCCTGGGTGCACCTAAACAGGAAAAATGGATAAATAAAAATAAGGATAAGCTGAACTGTAAACTGGCTATGGGTGTGGGCGGAAGCGTGGATGTATATGCGGGCGTTGCGAAAAGGGCTCCTGAAGCTTTTCGGAAACTTGGCCTGGAGTGGCTTTATAGGCTACTGAAAGAACCTTGGAGGTTTAAGAGGATGTTGGTTTTGCCGAAATTCTTGATTAAGTTTATTTTTACAAGAGGATAGGTCATCTATAATATGTCAGATATTTTAAAGGGTGGGTTTTAGTCATTCGGAGATTCCTCATTTTACTTCGTTCATTTAGAATGACATAAACCGGGGCTTTTTCAGCAGTTTAGGACTTTTTGTGATTTAACTGGATATCGATATTTCTGAGATTAAGGATCAGTTGATATGACGGATAAATTTAAACTTTTATATCGGGAGTGTTATATTTTATGGAAGACAATAAATACAGGGCATTGTTCGAATATTTGCAGATAACCATGGGTTGTGCTTTGGTGGCCATAGGCTTGGTTTTATTTCTTGTGCCCAA
This sequence comes from uncultured Alkaliphilus sp., assembly GCA_964403395.1. GTDB lineage: Bacteria > Bacillota > Clostridia > Peptostreptococcales > Natronincolaceae > JAAZJW01. The sequence continues at coordinate 2,605 of CAYOGD010000036.1, read as the reverse complement.
TACAATAGCACCGGGGGGAGTGACAGGATTAGCTGTTATTGCACAAAAGGTGTTCCATATACCGGTGGATATAATGAACCTGGCTATCAATATCCCCTTATTCATCATAGGATTATTTATACTGGGGGGTGCTTTCGGTATAAGGACAATTTATGCCACTGTTACACTTTCCGCTTTCATCAGACTGTTTATCATCATATTTGGGGACAGTTATGTATTGACCGGCGATCTTTTGCTGGCTGCTATCTATGGCGGTGTAATCGCCGGAGCGGGGATAGGTTTTGTTTTCAGAGGCGGCGGTACAACCGGCGGTACGGACTTGGCCGGAGCCATAATAAATAATTATTTTCCCAATCTCAGTGTGGCCAAATCGATGATGATACTGGATTTAGTGATAGTTGTAGCGGCGGGATTTATCGGAAAAAATATAGAAATATCATTGTATTCTATAATAACCTTGTACATAATAGTCCATATGGCGGATTTTATAGTGGAAGGATTGAATTATTCAAAGGTATTTTACATCATTTCCAATCATCCCAACAGTATCGGCAGGAAAATAAATTTGGAACTGAACAGGGGAGTCACTGCGTTGGAGGGAAGGGGATTTTACAGCGGAGAACAAAAAAGTGTACTCCTATGTGTAGTAAATCGTGCTGAAGTAGCAAAGTTAAAAAAACTTGTATATGAGATAGACAAAGAGGCATTCATAATGGTTACAACAATACATGAGGTATTGGGGGAAGGTTTTAAACAAATAGAGAATAAGAAACAGGAGGAGTAAAATTGAATATACAGGAATTAGAAACAATAGCTACAGATATAAGAAAAGATATAATCACAATGACTGCGGAAGCGGGCTCGGGGCATCCCGGAGGTTCCCTGTCGGCAGCCGATATTTTGACAGTATTATATTTTCACGAGATGAGAGTGGACAGTGATAATCCGCGCTGGGAGGACAGGGATCGATTTACATTATCTAAAGGGCATGCCGCCCCTGTATTGTATGCGATTTTAGCAAAAAAGGGTTTTTTTCCTGAGGAAGAGCTGTTAAAGCTGAGGAAGATAGATTCTATGTTGCAGGGCCATCCCGATATGAAGGGGACGCCGGGGGTGGATATGTCCACAGGCTCTCTGGGACAAGGCTTTTCCGCATCCTGTGGGATGGCAAAAACGGCAAAAATATATAAAAAGGATTACAGAGTCTATACACTTTTGGGGGATGGCGAATTGCAGGAGGGAATTGTCTGGGAGGCTGCAATGTTTGCGGCTCATTATAAATTAGACAATTTAACTGCCATCATAGATTATAATGGGCTTCAGATAGACGGACCCAATGAAGAGGTTCTCACCGTCGGTCCCGTAGCAGATAAATTTAGGGCTTTTGGCTGGAATGTCATTGAGATAGACGGGCATTGTATGGAGGATATAATTGCATCTATCGATGAGGCCAAACGAGTAAAGGGCGTTCCAACGGCGATTGTAGCTAAAACGATAAAAGGCAAGGGAGTTTCTTTTATGGAAAATGTAGTGGATTGGCATGGGAAAGCTCCCAATGATGATCAAAAATTGCAGGCTTTGAAAGAACTTGGGGGTGAAATGTAATGGCTGAAAAGATAGCAACTCGTGATGCATACGGTGAGGCTCTGGTGGAGCTCGGTAGAGAAAATGAAAATATTGTTGTGCTCGATGCGGATCTCTCTAAATCAACCAAGACATATGCTTTTGGGCAAGAATTTCCCGAAAGGTTTATCAATGTCGGAATTGCGGAACAAAACCTTATGGGGGTTGCTGCCGGAATATCTACAACAGGGAAAATACCTTTTGCAAGCACATTTGCAATATTCGCCACCGGACGTGCCTTTGAAATAATAAGAAATTCTATAGGCTATCCAAAATTAAATGTTAAGATATGTGCAACCCATTCGGGGATTACGGTGGGCGAAGATGGCGCTTCCCATCAAGCCATAGCGGATATCTCCTGCATGAGGACTATCCCCAATATGACAGTAGTTGTACCCTCAGATAGTGTGGAGACAAAAGCCGCCATACATGCTATTTCAAAAATAGACGGGCCTGTATATGTCAGATTGGGAAGGCTTGCGGTACCTGTAATCAATGATGAAGCATCTTATAAATTTGAAATAGGAAAAGGTATAATTTTAAATGAGGGCAATGATGTGACCATAATAGCCACAGGATTGATGGTCGGTGAAGCATTGAAGGCCGCTGAAAAATTAGAGGCCCGGGGGATAAAAGCCAGGGTGATCAATATACATACGATCAAACCCATAGATAAAGAAATAATTATTAAAGCTGCTGAGGAAACCGGTGCCGTAGTAACGGCGGAGGAGCATAATATTATCGGTGGTTTAGGTTCCGCTGTTGCAGAAGTGATTGCGGAGAATTGCCCCGTATTGTTGAGCCGTGTGGGTATAAAGGACACTTTCGGCGAATCCGGAAAACCGGCAGAGCTAATGAAAAAATATGGACTGACCTCCGATGACATAGCGGAGGCCGTAATCAATTTGATAGATAAAAAATAATTCAAATGTTTTTGTTTTAGAATATTTTTGTCCCACCCTGAATACAAATAAATGTAAGG
>CAYOGD010000035.1:0-12554 GCA_964403395.1 uncultured Alkaliphilus sp. | reverse complement strand
AGACAATGCTCGATGGAATCAAGGCTGTTGTAGAGGCAAAAAAGACAACTGAACAACTGGAAATTGATTTTTCCAAGAGAGAAGGCGAAGAAAAGTTTTACCTTCGAAAAGACAGGTCATATAGAAGCGAGGAAGATGTATTTGAGTATTATACAGAAGAAGAAAGAAATAGAAAATTCGGCATACCACCGGAAACAGTATGGGAAAACATCAGGAATCTTGATTTGGGGACGTCTAAAAATGGAGTCTTATACGCGGGAGGCGTTTTTAATAAGGAAATTATCGAATCCTATAAAGAGGCCACCAATAGCCAGTGGGTAACGGAGCTGTCGGGCAGAATCATACCGAATAATATGGAACTGGTCAGAAGCTGTAAGAAGGTCAATAGCGAGGAGGACCTAACCGATATAGACGAGACCAATTGGAGAGCCGTCAGCGAATTGAGAAATTATTTGATGAAAGATACTGCAAGTAAAAAATCTCTGTTTACCCGGATGAGGGAGTGTATTAAGGAGGAAAATTATGATTTGGTGTCGGAATTACAATTGGAAATGAATGAAAAAATAACCCTCTTAAAACAATTGTATGGGGCTTATTTAAGAAACTTATTTGAACAAGGGAATCATCGCAGATATTAGCCTAATAGTGCATCGCATCGTATATTTAAAATATCTGTATATTACACTCTCATCGCGGTTCGAAATTTTGATGGTTTCATACAGCTCCCTTCAAATAAAAAACCTAAAATTCACGAACTCGCTACGCTCGAACAGCGTGCAATTTTTACGGTTTTTTATTTTCAGGTCGCTGGAAACCATGGCAAAATTTCAAAAGCGATTCGTTTTGTAATACACAGCTATTTTAAAAAGCAAGAGAACACCCTTAGTCCTTGTTCTGCTCTAATTATGAAGGCAGAAATTATCTTAAAATTTAATATAAAATACTAAGTGAATGCATTTGAGAATATGACTATAATTCCCAGCGAATGAAGATGAAAAATACGTGAAGCAATCTGCATGTCCGAAGCGAAGCAAGTTTGCAGGTTGTAGTATTTTTCATTGGAATAAGCTGTAGGAATTATTCATATTCGAAACTAAATGAACGTGTATTATTATATTAAATTTTATCAACCAGATCTATATCAGGGACGCATAATTAGATAAATATTCGCGTTATTTATTTACAGGTTACAGTTTTTTTACAGATGAATTGGGTATAACAAAAAATGCATAGTATTAAATCAATAATATTAAAGGGGAGTGATATATATGTATATTAGAGGACTGCAAGAGAAATTTAATATGATTAGAAGGAGACTGGATCCGGAAACAATTGAAAGAGAAAAAAGGGCCGAAAGAAAAAAAGGTATGGTGAAAGGTTTTGCTATAGGAAGTATAGTTGCCGGGATAACAGCTTTATTTTTATCACCTGATACCGGAGAAAATAATCGTAAAAAAGCCAAAGAAGAGCTGGAAAAAGTTAAAGATGTTTTAGAGACCAATATTGCGGAGGGCAAAGAAAAATTAATACAGGTCTACGAAGAAACTAGGGAAATAATAGAAGATAAGAAAGATGTTTTAGCAGGAAAATTGAAACAGGATGACGAATCAGATGATGAGCCGAGTATTTTAGAAGAAGATTTTGAGGAAATAGAAAAAGATTTCCAATAATAGATATAGAAAGTGAATTTAATATAATAAATTATACGAAAAGGCAGGGATAATATGGATGCTCAAATAACTATAGGACAATTATTAAATATGTTGCTTGTATTAGTCGGCATCGGGGTCTTGGCTATGCTTATTAAAACATTGGTAAATATTAATGGTATTATCAATAACATGGGTAAAATCATACAGAGCAATGAAAAAAATATTGACGATATTTTAAATAGTGTGCCTAAGATTCTCAGTAATACCGAACAGATAACCGAAAGTGTAAATGAAGAAATGCAACATGTTTCTCAGGCTATTAAATCTATAGAGGAGACTGTAGAATACACAGCTTCAGCTGCACAGGTTGTTGCGGAAGATATTGCTTTACCGGTAAAGGATATACTGGCAATCTTAGGAACAGTCAAAAATATATTTCTCAAAGATAAAAAGAAAGGTTGGTTTAAAAGCTAATTTTCCACTTTAATAATTTTATCTCCCTATAATTTTCTATAAATAAAATAGCAAATAATATTACGCAGCAGCATACTAAGAACATATAATTATAAAATTATATTCCTTGATAGAATACATAATTAATTGGCAAAGGGGGAGCTGATCCGGTGGGGAATAAAGAGTGTGGGGAAACGCGGATAGAAGATTTAAAGAATAAATTGAGCAAAATGCTGAAAGAAAGTGACGGTAAAATCAATGAGGATATAATGGAAGTCAGCAAAGAATTGGACAGACTAATTTTACAGGAACTTAAAATGAAAATAAATAGAAAACACCTTCGTGTATAGGTGTTTTTTACTTATAAAATTATTATCTGGTATTTTAGCGTAAAATAGCTATACTATAGTATATACGGAATAATATAAAAGGAAGTAAGGGATGCAAAGACCATGCAAATTATTCGCAACAGGCATGGATGGGGTATTATCAGTTGTATAATTTCGTACTATTAAATATAATATCAATAGGTTTTGGTTTATTTATACATAAACAAAGGGATTTATAAAGGTGTATAGAAATACAGTTTTTATATATTATATTAATATAGAAAGCAGGTATAAAAATGAATAAAAACATAAGAAGTTTAGAAGATATGCCATTAAACATTAAATTTTTATATAGTAATATATTGGGTTCCATGGTTTGTGCGGGCGGCAGCTATAACCAATTAAAATTAGCAGGGTTTTATAGAATTATAAATAAGATTCAACTACCTCTCAAGGAGCGAATCCAATTGATGAATTCTATCATTACAAAAAAAGTAGATTTTATGGCAATGTGTGAAAAATTGGATTTAGATGATTATTTAAATGATCAGGAAAAAAATATTTTCCGTTTTTCTTTAATGAAAGATTTAATTATTATCATGAAATCGGATTATGTTGATACAAATAATGAGAAAAAATTGTTAATAGATATTCAAAATTATTTTCATATTTCCGATGAACAATTTTCCTTCTTTAGTAGGGAATATGAGTCGGATCGCCGTTTTTTTGATGATACTGCAGATGACCGGGAGCTTAAAAACATAGCTGTAAATACCGTATCAACTGCGGCGGCATTGGGTATTCCACTGATTATTTTAAATTATAGCGGAACATTTAAAGGATTAGGCACATTCGGAATAATTTCCGGCCTCAGGTCATTGGGGATGAAAAAGAGAACAAAAAAGGGTTCAATTTTATTAGGATTAACTTCATCAATTTTATTGAGCATTATGACATATAAAATAATAAAATATATTTTAAATGTTAAAAAAGATGAAAAAACTAAATTGATTCAACTGATGAAAGAGGATATAGAAAAATTACATGAGGGTACAAAGGACATCATATATGAAGATATTGAATATTTTACTGATCGAGCAGTGGGAGTCAAGGACAAGGATAATCAAGATTTAGGCGGCATATTAAAAATAATAGATATTCTAAAAAGGGCTGCAGCGACCTTAGAAAATACAGGGGCCATGATCATTTAATTTTACCGATTTATGGTTGTGTAAGTTTAAAACCCGGTAAAAGATGTTTGATTATGATTTGAAACATATGGCCTGTATATCGAGGAGGAAACAAATGTTAGACGAAGGGCTTATTAAAGATATAATCATGGTTGCATTATCAACAGGCGGTGATTTTGCAGAGATATTTGTCGAAGACAAATATAATACGGAAATTACCCTGATAGGCGGTAGGGTGGAGAATAGTATTTCAGGCAGAGATTTTGGTGTTGGGATCAGGATTTTTAAAGGATTTAATAGTGTATATGCTTATACAAATCAACATAACAGGGATGCTCTGATTGATATAGCTATTAAAGCCGGTGATGCTATACAGGGGACCAGGCAGGATATAGTATTAAATTTCATAAAATACAATTATAAAAATATTAATCCGATAGAATATTTGCCGAATAAAATCAGCAAGAATAAAAAGGTTGATGTAATGAGAGAAGCCTATGAGGCTGCGGATAATTACAGCGATAGTATATCCCAGGTTATAGTGAGATATTTAGATTCTAACCAGAATATATTGGTTGCTAATTCCGAAGGAAGATTTGCGGAAGATGAGAGGGTAAGAACAAGGATTGCGATTCAATCTATAGCATCAAGAAATAATGAAATGCAGACCGGTTCATGCAGCCCGGGGGCACATATGGGATTTGAATTTTATGACAAGATAGATGTTAAACAATATGGAAAAGAAGCTTCCAGGATTGCGGTTACAATGTTGAATGCGAAACCATGCCCCGGTGGCAGATTTCCGGTAATAATAGACAATAAATTCGGCGGGGTTATATTTCATGAGGCTTGCGGCCATGGGTTGGAAGCCACATCAGTTGCCAAAAAAAATTCTGTCTTTGCAGATAAGATAGGGCAACAGGTAGCAACAAATATTGTTACCTTTATAGATGACGGCACAATTCCGAATGCATGGGGGTCTTCCAATATTGATGATGAGGGAGAACCCACTAAAAAAAATATATTGATAGAAGACGGCATTTTAAAGGGCTATATGATAGACAAATTAAATGCCAGGAGGATGGGAATGGATGTGACGGGATCTGCACGAAGGCAATCATATAAATTTGCTCCCACATCTAGAATGACAAATACATATATAGCAACCGGCAAATCCAGCCCGCAAGAGATAATTCATGATACGGAGTGCGGTATTTATGCAAAATATATGGGCGGAGGGTCTGTCAACCCTGCTACCGGTGATTTCAATTTTTCCGTTATGGAAGGCTACCTTGTCAAGGACGGCAAAATAGGCGAACCTGTAAGGGGGGCCACATTGATAGGAAACGGTCCTGATATACTTTATAAAATTGATATGGTAGGCAATAATTTAGAATGTGGGCTGGGTATGTGCGGTTCTGTCAGTGGTACTGTGCCTACCAATGTCGGTCAACCTATGATCAGAGTGAGCGAAATTACCGTTGGTGGAAGAAGCGAGGAGAAATAGTATGTATGTGGATAAACTGAAGGAATTAATTTTTGAATATGGCAAAAAGGAAGGTTTCACCGATATGGAAGTATATTATGAGAGCAGCAGCGATTTTAGCTGTAAAGTTTTTAAGGGCGAAATAGATGATTATTCCATATCAAAAGAAGGGGGAATAGCCTTTAGGGGGGTTTTTAACAATCGGATGGGATATTTCTATACGGAAAAGGTCGATGAAAGCGCAATAGAAGTTTTGATTGAAATGGCAAAAGAGAATGCTCAAATAATCGAGAATGAAGAGGAAGAAATTATATTTAAGGGTTCGCAAAAATACGAAGACATAGATCTATACTCCGACAGTCTAACAGAAGTATCCACAGATAAAAAGCTTAATTTTATAAAAGAACTTGAGAAGGAAGCCTGTTCTATAGATAAAAGGGTTATAAATATAAATAATTGTATCTATAATGACCATGAAAATGAAAGAAGATTATACAATACCAAGGGATTAAATAAGAGGGAAAAGTCAAATGTTGCATTTTCTTATATCTCGGTTGTTGTGCAGGAAAATGGCGATATCCAAAGTGCGGATGCCTTTAAAATATATCGGGATTTTAGAGATTTTGATGCCGGGTTTTTAGCAAAACAGGCGGTGGAAAGGGCCCTTTCTTATTTAGGGGCAAAACCTGTAGAAAGTAAGGTCTATACTATTTTGTTAGAAAACATTGCAAGTGCAAATTTATTAGAGACATTTGCAGGTGTTTTTTCCGCCGATAATGTTCAAAAAGGGCGTTCTTTATTAAAAGACAAACTTGGGGAAGCGATAGGGAGTATATCTCTCAACATCATAGATGATCCGTTTATGGTTGACGGAGTGGCAAGCCGTTCATTTGATAGTGAAGGGGTTGCAAGCGAGAGAATATCATTGGTTGAGGAGGGTATATTACAGGGCCTGCTCCATAACCTGAGGACAGCTAAGAAAGATGGCGTCGAATCCACGGGACATGGATATAAAGCTTCTTATAAAGGAACGATGACGGTGGCTCCTTCTAATTTATATATACAACCGGGTTTAAACACATATGAAGATATGATATCCTCCATGGAGGAAGGCCTGATCATTACAGAATTACAGGGGTTACATTCAGGGGCAAATACTGTTTCGGGAGATTTTTCGCTGGCAGCCAAGGGATATTATGTTAAAAGCGGGAAAATAGAAAGCCCGGTCAATCAAATCACAATAGCTGGTAATTTTTATGAGGTATTAAAAAACATTGAAATTATTGGTGAAGATTTGATGTTTGCAATGCCCAATGCAGCTTATATCGGTTCACCTTCGTTAAAAATAAAAAATATAGCAGTAGTAGGGGAATAAATAATAAGTAGTAAAATATAATTTGGGTGGGACAAAGTTCCACCCAAATTATATTTCTTAAAATCAACAGTATTCAAAAATTTAAAACATTTAAAGGGAAATCTGTGTAACTTTACGCTATCATAATTAAAATTTTCATTTTAAATTATTTTTGTTGTTGTTCCATTCCCATTGATTGTTGCACATATTGTGGTTCTTCGCCTCCGACAAAGTTCAAACGAGCTTGTAATGCTTGGACAGAATTTGCCAAGTTTGTCGCAAGTTGGTTAAACATCTGTTTGGCTTCTTGGTCTTCGGTATCCAATGAAAATGTTCTAAAATCGGCCTCAAGGCCTTTTGCGGACGCCAAAGCTTGTTCTAATTTGTTATACGTGGTCATAAATAACATCCTCCTAAATTATATTTTTAGCTATAATAAGATTTGATAGGTTGAACCTTTTATTAGTATGTGAATATTTACTTTTTTTATTATTATAAAAAGTTAAAATTAATTACAATAGGTGTAAAATATAATATATATTACATTCATAATATCAATCAATTTTACATAATAAAAAATAATAATGAAAAAATAAGGAGTAGAAAGGTATAAATGTTGTCGAAACAGATAAAAATTATTTTCTTGAGCCACTAAAGGAATACTTTTCATGATTTGTATTATTTTATAATATTTATTTGTCGGATAAGTTTTACTATTAATACAAATTTCACTCTCTATAGTAAAATTTACAACGTGTAAAAAAGTATAATTTACAGATAATAAGGGTGTAGCACTTAGCTACTAATTTATTCAAAGTTCAATTAGAGAGGAGATAGAATATTATGCCAAGCAGCGGTGGCGGCAGTAGCGGATCAAAAAGAATATTGGTTCCGGAAGCTAGACATGCGTTAAACTCCATGAAAATGGAAATTGCTAACGAACTCGGTTTAACTGACTATGACAAAATTGATAAAGGCAATTTGACATCCAGACAAAACGGATATGTTGGAGGTTTTATTACCAGGACATTAGTTGAACAGGCACAAAGATCATTGAGTGGAAAATAATAATTACTAATATAAAAAATCAGGTGGAGCATATATGTTCCGCCTGATTTTTTATTGGATCATAATTTGAAGGTTGTAAAATCGTAGTATTTAAAGTAAACTAATGATGTGAGAAAAAAATGGAACAATCTTTCGGGCGGGTGAATAGATTGAAAATTGATACCAGATTATTGAAAAAAATAGATTACGGATTGATAATAACGGTGTTATTGATTTGCATCATAGGGATTATTGCAGTCAACAGTGCTACATATAGTTTAGGCAGTGAACGTTATATAAAAATTCAAATCGCTTCCATAATAATGGGCATGGTATCCATAGTCGTTATATTGTTGATGGATTATAATACGCTTTCCAAAGTCTGTATACCGCTATATATCATAACCAACTTGATGCTTCTTTCCGTACTTATATTCGGAAAGGGAAGCGAGGAATGGGGAGCATCGCGTTGGATCAGGATTGGAAGTTTCGGTTTTCAACCTGCAGATTTTGCAAAATTAGCAATTATAATATGTTTGGCAAAATTTTTAGATGATAATAAAGAGATGCTTCATAGGCCGGTAGTTGTTTTTAAATCCTTGTTATTTGTCGGTGTGCCTATGGCATTGATCCTTGCACAACCTGACCTGGGCACGACATTAATTTTTGGTGCTTTTGTATTCGGCATGTTGTTTGTCGCGGGATTAAAATATAAACATATGGTTATTGCAGGGGTTGTCGGATTGGTGACTGCTCCTTTTGCCTGGTTCGGGATATTAAAACCCTATCAGCGAACTCGTATTTCAATATTTTTAAATCCTGAACAGGATCCCATGGGAGAAGGCTATCATACCCTTCAATCCAGGGTTGCGGTAGGAGCAGGAATGGTTTGGGGGAAGGGTTTATTTAACGGAACTTCGAATCAATTCGGATTTTTACCACAAAAACATACGGATTTTATATTTTCAGTTATAGCTGAAGAGTTAGGTTTTGTAGGCGTTGTCGCCCTCATTTTGCTTTATATGATAATGCTGTATAAGTGTATAAAGATTTCCAGAGAGGCAAAAGACGATTTTGGAGCATACCTGGCTACGGGTATCACATTTATGATGGCATTTCATATTTTTTTAAATATTGCCATGGCTATAGGGCTTGCCCCGGTTACCGGGAAACCTCTACCCTTTGTCAGTTATGGCGGGACATTCATGTTGACAAATATGATGGCGATAGGTGTTTTATTGAATATCAATATGAGAAGGGACAAAATCAACTTTTAATTAATAAATTTTCGGCATTTCGATGAAGTTCCTGTCGTTAGATGGGGAAATTCGTCTTTCTGAATAAAGGGGGAGTAGAATATGAACATTGAAATATTGAATCTTATCGAACAAAAAGAATATATACTCCTGAAAGAGGAGCTAAAAAAAATCAGATCTATAGATATAGCGGAAATATTTGATGAATTAGATAAAAAAAATACGATCATATTGTTTAGATTGTTACAGAAAGATAAGGCGGCAGAGGTGTTTTCTCATTTGACTTATCAACAGAGAAGAGACATTGTAGGTGCCATGAATGAGACCCAGCTTAAAGAAATTTTGGAGGAACTGTTTTTTGATGATAAAATAGATTTTATTGAAGAAATGCCATCAAATGCTATCAAACGAATCTTGACGTCTTGTACGGAGGAAGAGAGGAAATTGATCAACCAGTTTTTAAAATATCCGGAAAATTCGGCAGGAAGCCTCATGACCATAGAATACGTCGATTTAAAAAAGGAGATGACGGTAAAAGAGGCTCTCAATTATATAAAGAAGGTGGGCATGAACAGGGAAACAGTATATACATGTTATGTATTGGACGAAAAGCGAAAACTTGAAGGTATAGTATCTTTGAGGAAACTGGTGTTGTCGGATGAGGATATGCTTATTAAAGATATAATGGAAAGAGATATTATTTTAACTCATACGATGGATGATCGGGAATATATCACAAGCCTGTTTAAAAAGTATGATTTTATTGCTTTGCCCGTAGTGGATAAAGAGAATAGACTGGTCGGAATAATCACCATAGATGATATTGTGGATGTGATGGATAAAGTAACCACCGAAGATTTTCATAGAATGGCTGCCATGGAACCGACAGACGAGGAATATCTTCATACCAATGTATTTGCTCTGGCCAAAAAAAGGATTCCCTGGTTGTTGGTACTGATGCTTTCGGCTACATTTACAGGTGGGATTATCGGCAAATATGAATCGGTGCTCGAATCAATAGTAGCTCTCAATATGTTCATACCCATGCTGATGGACTCCGCAGGAAATGCAGGCACTCAATCCTCTACGCTCATTATCAGGGGGCTTGCTTTAGGGCAGTTACAGATGTCGGATTATTTGAAGATATTTTGGAAGGAATTGAGGGTAAGTTCCTTAGTCGGATTTGTATTAGCTATCATAAATTTTCTTAGAATCATAACTATTGAAAGAATTTCCAATGATATAGCATTGGCTGTATCCGTCACTCTGTTTTTTACCGTGGTGCTCGCCAAGGTTGTGGGAGGACTGCTCCCGGTTATAGCAAAAAAACTCAAAACGGATCCGGCTATTATGGCAGGACCTCTGATTACGACCATAGTGGATGCTTTGGCTCTGATCGTATATTTCAACATCGCTCATTTTATGTTAGGGGTTTAGATATCGGGAGTTAAGCAGGAAGGGGAAACATAGGGGTAGGAAAATGTTTTAGTTGCCTCTTATTTTATCGATTATTCTGTGTTTTTATACAGGGGCAGATTTTGCTTGCTCATGGAAAATGGGGACATAAATATGCCCCTGTTTTTTTGTTTTTTGGATAATTCTATAGGTTTTAGTTAAAAATAATGATATTAAAAAAATAGGAGGCGGTCTTATGAAAAGATCCATTGCCATATTTTTAATAGTAATATCGTGTATATTGTTTATAAGCACCCTATATTTGGAGATCGGCAATGCACAAACTTTGGCCTGGGGTTCAAGTGGGGAAGAGGTCAGATTAGCACAATCGAGATTAAAACAGTGGGGATACCTAGATGGAAGTGTGGACGGTATTTTTGGTCAAAGTACGTACAATGCCGTCATAAAATTTCAAAGGCTAAACGGGTTGACAGCGGATGGTGTGATAGGGCCCCAAACCAGGAATGCCCTAGGTATGCCGTCAAAAGCTACGCAGCCTACCACATCAGTCAGCCGCGGTGTTTCAAGAAGCGATGATATAGGCCTGTTGGCCAGGGCCATCCATGCGGAAACGAGGGGGGAACCCTATTTGGGTCAGGTAGCCGTCGGTGCCGTGATGTTAAATAGGGTGAGACATGCGTCTTTCCCAAATACCTTGGCAGGTGTGATCTATCAACCCTGTGCCTTTGAACCGGTAAAGAGCGGTGCTATCAATGTGGGGCCGAATGATTCCGCATATAATGCCGCCAGGGATGCACTAAACGGCTGGGATCCTACCGGGGGGGCCATATATTTTTGGAATCCGTCAACTGCTACCAGCAGTTGGATCTGGACAAGAAAAGTTACATTGACAATAGGCAGGCATGTATTTGCACATTGATTTAAAGACGATGATATAGTATCTGATCAATCTGTTAGGAGGGATACGGTGAGAAAATATGGACTTTCTCTTGCGTTAGCCATAGCTTTGGTGGCTGCATTGGGTTGGGGAATATATGAATACAATGAAAAGAATGATTATCATACATATTTGGATACACATTTTCAGAGACAGTTTTATGAATTGATAGGGCATGTGGAAAATGCTCAGGTAAATTTATCTAAAGCCATGGTATCGGCATCAAATAAAGATATAGCCAGGTTTCTAAATGATGTTACAAGTCAATCTTATATGGCACAGGAAAAATTGACACAGTTACCTTTTCATCATGGAGGAATACGCAGCACCGAAAGGTTTTTGAGCCAGTTGGGGGATTATTGCACCGCCATGTCAAACAAGAGCTTGGATGGGATCATTTTAAGTGAAAAAGAATTGAATACAATGGTGGAGCTGCATAGTTATGCAAATCATCTGTCGAGGCAGTTGGTAAAACTTCAGCAGCAGGTATCGGTGGGCGGAATAAATTTTGGAGATTTGAGAAGAGAAGGGAACAAAAGCCTGAAACGTGTCGAGGAGCGGATGAAAGATTTTGAACTGATCAATTTTGAAGAACGGATGCAGGAATACCCGGAACTCATATATGATGGGCCTTTTTCAGATCATTTAAAAGATGTGAAACCAAAGTTAGCGGGAAGTGAAATAAGCAGTGCCGAGGCAGGGGATATAATATCGGATGCCTTCGAAAAACATAGTAAAAGCGATATCAAGGTGACCGGTAATATTAAAAATCAACCGATAGACGGTTATTATGTGAGCATATCCGACAAGGATACCGCTGATGGGCATGGGGCTACTGCAGCCGTAAGCAAAATCGGCGGCAAAATAATATGGTATGTGAACCCGGTATCGGTCGATAAAAGCAATATTGACAGAGAAGACGCCACAAGAAAAGCGGAAGAATTTTTAAAAAAACTTGGATACGATGACATGAAAGCCACATATTCGATGGCGTATGAAGGTCAAATGGTAATCAATTTTGCTTATGAACAGGAAGGGGTATTGATATATAGCGATTTAATTAAAGTTAAGCTGGCATTGGATAACGGCGATATAATCGGGCTCGAGGCCCAAGGATATCTGACAAACCATCACGAAAGGAATATTGAAAAACCGGAAATTTCGGAGGAAGAGGCTAGGGAGAGGCTGTCCAGCGGGGTTAAAGAAGAAGATGTAAAATTAGCTATAATTCCCATCGCCGGGGAGAAGGAAATATTGACCTATGAGTTCAAAGTAAAATTTGGTGAGGATAACTACCTGATATATATAGATGCCAATACGGGGCATCAAAGAAAGGTATTGCTCATGGTAGAGCAAAAAGACGGGATCCTTGTCATATAAACTGTAATAGGCAAAACAGATAATCTATAATAAACAGAGACCGTAATAGACAAA
>CAYOGD010000034.1:0-12854 GCA_964403395.1 uncultured Alkaliphilus sp. | reverse complement strand
TAAAACTTGCGGCTATTTTGCATAAAAAATTTGTATTCATTCACCCTTTTAGAGAGAGATGATTTATATGAATCCAAAAGGGGTTTGTTTGTAGAAAAGTTGCCACGGTTCAGGGGAAGATACGATGTATAGAATAGTATGTGAAAGTTATGAAAACTATAAAAACGATTTTTTGCCCGATAATATCAATGACTATAGATATACGGTAACCAAACCCCTAGAATTGATAACGGATTTATCCTTATATGAAAAAGAAAAAAATAGCAACACAATTAACTATAAAAAGCTGGAGCATTTTATATACTTATTAAATAAAAATATCCATGAATATCCTAATTTCAAATCATTTTTATGGAGTTTGGAATCTAGGGGTATTTATGGTAAAGATTACGGTATCTTACCCAAAGAAGAATTTTTCGAATTGCAAAAGATCGTAAATATGTTTTTGAGATTGTCATATTGGGGATAAGGACTTATCATAGGATGCAACAGAATGTTCTTCTGTCCGCATCCTTTATTTTTAAAAAAAACCGAACTTGCACCTTCCTTAATCGTATACTGCCCTCAATATTAATAATCGGCCTTACGGATTGTGGCTGTTTGCATTTACAGACAGCTATTTTAAAATCTTTTTTAAATATGCAACCAATTACAAATAAATCTTGTTATATAGGGTGAAGGGAGGTTTTTCTTTGAATGATGAAATAATAGTAGATTTATATCTACAAAAAGACGAAAAAGCAATTTTTGAGTCGTCGAAGAAGTATGGCACAAAGCTCAAACGAATATCTTTCAATATCGTTCAGAATATTTCTGATGCTGAAGAATGTGAAAATGATACATATCTATCTGCATGGAACAGCATGCCCCCCCATTCACCCAAGCAATATTTATTCTCATTTTTAGCAAAAATCATACGAAACTTATCTATCAACCTATATAACAAAAACCGTGCACAGAAGCGGTATGCGAATATAGTGGAGCTTACAAAAGAAATGGAAGAATGCATACCATCGCCCAACGATGAGGTTTGCAAAATAACAGAGACTGAGCTTACCGAAAGTATAAGCAAATTTCTTAAGACCCTTGCAAAAGAGGAAAGGGCGGTATTCGTGACAAGGTATTGGTATTCCGAACCGATCAAGGAAATAGCCAACAAATTCGGTATTAGCGGAAGCAAAGTAAAATCAATGCTTATGAGAACACGGAATAAATTGAAAAAATATTTTGAAAGTGAGGGCTTAGAATTATGAGAGGAGAAGATTTATACGAAAAGCTTACCGGTATAGATGATGATATCATTTCAGACACTGTAAATGCCGGTAAATCAAGAAAACCGACTTATCTAAAATGGGTTGCTGCAGCAGCTTGTTTTGTCATTATAATATCTGTCGTTTCTTTTTTAAACAGAAACAAAGTGATAACAGACCCCAACTTACCTATGATTTCTATAGACACGGGATTTAGCGAAGGTATGGGTTATGAGGGATATATGGCTTACGATATAACGGATTTAATAAATGCAAATCCCTGGAATGAAGATATGAAGCTTACACACTTACCTGTTATAAAGAATAAGCTCACATTTAAGGAAATGCAAAAAGCAGAAAATCCGGACTATGGTCTGATGGAAAGGCTTTTAAAAGAAACAGCACAAAGCCTTGGGATGGACACAGCAAATATTCCCATCACAAATGATGTTCCTGATGAAGAAACCAAAAAAGTTATAATTGCAAAATTCGGTGGCGAAGTACCGGAGGGATATTTTGATATCGGCAGGTTGTTTATTGAGGATGAAAATTATAAAATTGAAGTTGATACAAGCTATACTGTAAAGGTGGACTTCAAACTGCCTATCAAATTGCCGAGTACGTACAATTTTACATACTACGCAACATATGGGGAAACATATAAGGTGGCAGAATATTTAAAAGAAGAATATGCGGAATTTATAGGAATGAAAAATCCCGTTATTAACATTTCGGGTGGTGATTTTAATATTTATGCAGAGCAATCATATGGCATATCTTTTTATGAAGAGGGCAGTGACAATATTCGGAGCATTTTAAATTATCACTTTAATACAGTGGATTTTTATTGTAATGATGACGGCGCATTATTCCTTGCAAGAAAATATTATACGGACTTAAGCGATGTTGTGGGTGAATACCCTATTATTGATACCAAAGAAGCACTAACTTTACTTGAAAATGGAAATTATATTACAACTGTGCCACAGGAGTTTGAAGGTGCAGAACATGTTAAGAAAGTTGAACTGGTCTATCGTACAAATACCACTGAAAAACTGTTTATGCCTTATTACAGATTTTATGTTGAACTTCCCGATATGAAGCATGAAAACGGACTTAATGACTACGGTGCATATTATGTTCCGGCAGTAGAAGGCCGGTACATTGAAAATATGCCTGTGTGGAATGGCAGCTTTAACTGATTCCCATGTGCATCACATCTTTGAACAAACAAAAATCCAAAGAAAATTAAATCTTTGGATTTTGTTGTTTCCACCTCTCTGCAAGTTGTCTTTGTCCATCTGCCACCAAATTTCGAACAATCATGCCTGTGTGCCTTGATGCTAAATTTCTGGGATCATCAACACCGAATTCATTAGCAATTTCCATCTTATATTTTTCAAATGCTTCTCTTGCCTCAGGAACTACCAGTCTGTTTTTAGGTATTTTAACCAACTCCTTGGTTTCATTTGATATTATTATTTATCAATTAACTGATATTATTCGTGTATAATTAATATATTAGTCCCCCTCGGGAAACAAAATCAGTTTGAAAAATTGATAATAATATGGGGATGAAGAGAGGATAAACGAGGTTTTCTTTATATCGACTCCTAAACATGTTATAATTTCATATGACATATTCAAGAAGGCAGACAATGAAGGGAGATGATGTTTTGGGAAAAGCACGATATGAAGAAAGGGATGAAAAGGCAGAACAAGTTAGGGTTAGATCGTTTCATACCGGATGGATAAGTGTCTTAATAGTTTTGGTGTTTCTTTATATCTGGCGAAGCATTCATGATGAGCCTGTTGGTGATATTTTTATGATTTTATTTGCACAAAAGGGTGCAGTTTTGTTTTATGAATATGTTAATATGCAGAAAAAAAAGTCATATTTAGTATATGGAATTATTAATATTATAGGTTTTAGCCTTGCATTCGCATCGTTGCTAAAAGCATATGGGGTTTATTAAACATAAAAAATAAGGATGATATCAAAAAATGGCGAGATGGGGCCATTTTTTTAACGTTTTATCCATAATTTGAATCCCCTCCTGTCACAAAAAGCCCCCTATTTGCGTTCTAAGAGTAGAGATAGATTTCTTGATTTGATTTTTGGTGAAAGGAGCGATGAGGTGGAACCGAATGAACTTAACAATACCTTTGCAACAGGCGGGGAGTATGAACTGCGATGTGCTGTTCGGCACTATGGTCAGCCCCTGCTGAGATATTGTCATAATATACTTTGTGATTATTTTGAAGCTCAAGATGCCGTGCAGATAACATTTATCAAAGCTTACAACAAGAGAAACGGCTTTAAAAACGGGACATCTTTATCCGCATGGTTGTATCGCATCGCATATACCACTTGCATCGATTTACTTAAAAAGAAGAGATTGTTGTTATTTTTGCCGCATACTAAAATCAAATCATTTGTTAATAACGAGGACGAGAATATAGAATTTATAAAACATGATCTGAAAAAGGCACTTTTAAAGTTATCTCCGGAGGAACGTGCCTTGGTATTCAGCAGAGTTATTGACCAAAAAAGCTACAAAGAATTAGAAGAAATCTATCGTATATCGAGCAGTACACTGAGGAAACGCTACGAAAGAGCAAGGAAAAAGTTGGCTAAGGCATTGCAGGAAACCGATTCCTATTATAAGCGATTGGGGGGAAATAAAAATGAAATATGATTATGATGAAACAATTATAAAAAATGCCCTAGACAGTATACACACCCCTGAACATGATATCATTTCAGGGGTAGAAAAGGGAATTCAAAAAAAAGACTCGGCTCGGGGATTTAAAAGGTATGTTTCTGTCGGGTTGGCGGTTTGCCTTTGTCTTATACTTTCAATCGGAGCAATGGCAGCAACAATTCCGGGTTTTAAAAATCTTCTACCAATAGTGGGTTCCGATTTTATGTTATTATTACAACCTATAGAAATTGCCTGTGAGGACAACGGTATTAAAATGGAAGTAGTCGGAGCCATGAATGATGACGAGATGGCTGTTATTTATATCACAATGAAAGATCTGGTAGGGGATAGAATAGATGAAACTCTGGATATCTATAATTATAGATTAACCGGAACCCATATGGCTACCTGTCAAATGGTTCATTTTGATGACACAACCAAAACAGCAACTCTACGTATGCAGGCTAACGGCGGGAAAAAACTGAACGGTAAAAAAGTGCGTTTTCAAATAGATTCATTTTTAAGCAATCTTTTGGAATCTGAGGACATTGAAACAGGTATTAATCTTTCGGATATCAAAGAGGCCGGAGAATCCCAAACAATTCCGCTGGATACGAAGACCGGCATTTCAGGTGGCGGGGGTGGTGATTTATTTGATAAATTGCTGTCCCAAGGGACAATAAAAATTTTAGCTCCGGACCAAAAACAAATCATCTTGCCCCAAATAGATTTTGCATATATATCCAATATCGGTCTTATTGACGGCCGGCTTCACGTGCAAACCAAA
Source organism: uncultured Alkaliphilus sp. (assembly GCA_964403395.1). Lineage (GTDB taxonomy): Bacteria > Bacillota > Clostridia > Peptostreptococcales > Natronincolaceae > JAAZJW01. The sequence goes on along the minus strand of CAYOGD010000034.1, from coordinate 8,112 downwards.
TGGATTGGGGATGGCATCGACGATCACGGGGACTTGTATTTGGTCGATTCTAAGGGGGATGCTATATGTATGGATGTGGCTAATATCTATTTTGGAATAGATAAGTCAGGCGGGAGTAAATACGGAAGGGATTATGTAGAATATATTTTCGATATATCAAATTTAGATCTTGATGATTTAAAGCTTATGGGGAATTTTGTTTCACATGGAAATTATATAACGGGAAATTGGAAAGCTACATTTAAAATTCAATCTGTCGGTGAAGAATTGCAAGCTGATTGTGATATAAAATATAGTGCTCTAAATATAAGCAATGTTAAGGTATCGCCCTTGGGGGTAACTTTAGCGGGCCGTGGCGAATTTAACAAATCCATAACAGTGCCCATCAGTATTAAAATGACTGACGGCAGTACCCAAGAGATAGGGTCGGGAATATGTTACAGCGATAGCGGAAAGATCAGACTCAAATATATATCAGCTTTACCATTGGATATTTCCGGAATTGAATCGATTGTTGTTAACGGAACAGATGTAAATTTTAATTAAAAGTGTATGATGAAAAAATAAGATATGGCGATTTGGCAGGGAACGGGGTTATTGATACAGACATGTGTATCATTAATCTCGTTCTCCTTGTCTCAAAACAATGAGATTCATAAGTAAGTGATGGGATTTACGGTATAATAAATAGGATACGATAGAAAAAACCGGGTCTATCTGTCAATCTGCTCATATCATTTAATTATAGACACATCTTGATATCTTCGGCACTTATTTATCAAGTTAAATGAATGTTAATGTTGTAAATGTCAATATAAGAATATCCTTCTATGATAACCGTCCATGAAATATTAAACGGGAAATTATGATATAATAAATTTAATCTGGTACAAAAAGAGTTAATTTCAGTAATATTTTACGAGGTCGTAATGATTTTGTTAGATAAGGTATAGTCGAAAAAATTTCCGGGGGTGTGAATCCGGGGACAACTTTGAAAAATCGGGTTTGGGTATAATAAGGGGACGGACAAAAATGATGAATAACAAAAGTGCCAATAGGGGATTATTGTGGTTGCTTGTCTTTGCTTTTATTGCGCTGACAGGCGGTATCGGTCTGTATGTAGCAAATTATTATAGTCTTCTTCCGTGCAAAACCTATACTGCCGAGGATTTTGGCATTGCAACAGTATACAGTGAGACAGATTATAATAATAACGGAATTGATGATTATACGGATATCCTGTTTGGGGCAAAAAAGGATGCTGAAAATCGTCCTACCTATGATGGAGCATACTATAGCGGGGGCTATCCGCCCGACGATATTGGTGTATGTACCGACGTTGTGTGGAGAGCCTTCAAAAACGCAGGATTTAATTTAAGGGAAATGCTCAATAACGACATTATCGCGAGACCGGAAAGTTATCCTAATATTGAGCAAAGGGATAAGAATATTGATTTTCGCCGTGTTGGCAATTTACGTGTTTTTTTCGATGAATATGCATTATCTCTGTCAATAGACATAACCCACATTGAAGAATGGCAGCCCGGTGATATTGTCATTTTTGGGGACGACAAACATATTGGTATTGTATCAGATAAGAGAAACAGCAAGGGACAGCCCTATATTATTCATAATTACGGCCAGCCAAATCGCGAACAGGATTTTTTGAAACGCAGTGAAGTTACGGGTCATTATCGTTTTGATGCTTCAAGGATTCCCGAAGGGAAAATTGTAAAGTGATTTTCAAAAAATGGATGAAAAGGAAGAGAAAAATATGACTGCCCATAAGTTTTTATTTTTTGGTTTCTCTTTTATAGCTTTTGTATATGCCACTAAAACAGGGGTCGATATATTTTTAAATAGAAATAAGGTAAGAGAAACCAAAGGTAGAATAATTGATTTTGAATTTGTATTGCCGGAAGCCATGATGCACAGAAATGCCAAGATTGTTACTTTTGAGTATTATGTGGATGGGAAAAGATATATTTCGAAAAATAGTAAAAGGATGTCTCTAACGGCAAACATAGGTGATGTTATGGATATTAAATATTTTATAAATGATCCCGGTATGCTTTATACAAAAACTGAGGTGCAATTTTATTTATCCATGTTCGTATCGTTGATTTGTCTGTTGTTGGGGCTTATAGAATAAGGTGGAAATATCTATGTTAGAAAATATCAATAAAAAAATAGATGAAATAGAAAAGAAGTTTAAAGAAAGAGAAAAGACCTATGCCGTGTTAGAACGAAAACAACAGGAATTAGAAAAAGAACGGTCTAGGGGAAGGGAGCTCGGTAAAGCCTTAAATAAGAAAGAGAGACAGATAAAAAGGCTGCAATCCCCAAGTGTTATAGGTTTAATTTTTAGAAGGAAAGACACGGATCTTCAGGAAAAATTGCGGCAGCATGATATCATAAAAACAAAATATGAAAATTGCAGGGATTCTATTGCAAATATCGAGAAAGATATCAATTTTTACAAAGAACAGATAGAAAATTATCACTCACTGGATTCGGAACATGATGGATTGATCAGAGAAAGACGGAATTTAATACTGGACAAAAATGATGGGGCGGCTCGTGAGTTAAAAAGTTGCCTGGAGGAAATATCTGAAAAAGAATTAATTGTCAGAAGTGTTAAGGAAGGTATCTTGGCCTGTGGAAGGGCCCTCTCATCTTTAAAAAAAGCTATAAAATCTCTAGAAAGTGCCAGAAGTTGGGGCGTATGGGACATACTAGGAGGAGGATTCGTATCCACTGCTGTAAAACATTCCAGGATAAATGATATGAGGCGTGAAATAAAGGATCTGGAAAGGGAGATCAGGACCCTCAATACAAGCCTGGCCCATGTTAATTTGCCGTCAAATATGGATATTGAAATCAGTGGGTTTGCTACATTTGCGGATTATTTCTTTGACGGATTAATTGCAGATTTATTTGTGCAAGGTAAAATAAAGGACTCTTTGAATAAATTAAGGAATGCTTATGATAGAATAAATAAAATACGAGATGCGCTGCAGACAAGATCAGGAGATTTAAACAGGGATTTGAGCAATCTAAGGGACAGAGTAGACAGACTAGAGAGAGGCATATGAGTAAAGAGGTAAAGCGGGATTCTTCGCCGCGCTCAGGGTGATATTTCTAATATTTTTTATAAAATTAGAATTTTTTCAGTGATCTTGAGCTGCCTTCCTGTTTCACGTATAGAAGGAGGAATACAATATGAAAAAGGAAACAATCTGCATTCATGGAGGATATAGTCCAAAATCAGGAGAACCGAGGGTTTTGCCCATAGTTCAGAGCACAACCTATCAATATGGGGATCCTGATTACTTGGCCGATATATTTGACTTAAAAGCAACGGGCCATATGTATACTCGAATCAGCAATCCCACGATAGAGGCCTTAGAGAAGAAAATCAGCCTGTTGGAGGGCGGAGTAGGGGCCTTAGCTGTATCCTCAGGCCAGTCGGCTACCTTGTTATCTCTGTTAAATATATGCTCCAACGGCCAACATATAATAGCGGCATCAAGCTTATACGGTGGTACCATGACCTTGCTGTCGACAACATTCAAAAAGGTAGGGATAGAGGTAGATTTTGTCGATCAGTCCTTGGGGGTAGAGGAGTTTTTAAAATATGTCAAACCTGATACCAGAGCTGTTTTTGCTGAGACAATAAGCAATCCGGGAACAGAAGTGTTGGATATTAAAAAGATGTCTGAGCTTGCAAAGAAGATAGATGTTCCGTTGATTATAGACAATACTATCGCTACACCGTATCTATGCAACCCGTTTGAATATGGAGCAAACATAATAACACATTCCACAAGTAAATATTTGGATGGGCATGCCATCAGTTTAGGTGGTGCAATAGTTGATGGCGGCAATTTTAATTGGGACAATGGGAAATTTCCGGAATTGACAGAACCGGATCCAAGTTATCATGGCATAAGCTATACGGAAACATTTAAAGAACAGGCTTATATTGTAAAGGCCAGGATGCAGCTTCTGAGAGATTTGGGAAACACCATGAGCCCTTTTAATGCCTTTTTAACAAATTTGGGTATGGAAACACTGGTTCTAAGAATGAAAAAGCATAGCGAAAATGCATTAGCTCTCGCACGGTTCTTGGAATCACATCCGAAGGTTGCCTGGGTATCATACCCGGGGTTGGAAAGCCACAGGGACCATGAATTGGCGAAACAATACTTACCCTTGGGCGCAAGCGGGTTGTTGACCTTCGGTGTTAAGGGCGGAAGAGAAGAAGCGGGAGAATTTATAAGGAATATTGATTTAGTAAGTTTAGTGGTACATTTGGGAGATGTGAGAACCCTGGTGCTTCATCCGGCTACAACAACTCATAGACAGCTTACGGATGAGGAACTCAATGCCGCGGGTATAGGCCCGGAAATGATCAGGGTTTCGGTAGGTATAGAAAATATAGAGGATATAATAGAAGATTTCAGGAGGGCATTGGGCGAATAATGTGCCGAGTAGGGATGGCTCAAGGAAGTTGAAAGGAACCGACGCACCGGAAGCCGCCCCCCAGTGCATTTCAGTGCATTTTGAAGCAGTATGAACAGATTATCGGTTATCGTATAAAAAAAGGCCGGGGACCCCCGGCCTTTTTCGATTAATTAAAGTTATTGTTTTTTATCAGAAACTTTCCGATTTTCTTGATTTCGATTTATCCTGATTCATGATGATATATTACAAACGGGATGCATAATATTTTTTGTTGAATCTTTAAATTGCGCATAATATTTATTTGTTGATTATAACTTCATATTCCTTTTTTAATTCGTTAGTTTTATCAACATATGCTTTTTGTTGTTTTACGGCGGTTAATTGTTGGATTAATTGATTTTTAACCTCATCAAAGGTTTTTATACCTTCTTCTTTCTTATCTACCAGTTTAATAATATGATAACCGAATTGGGTTTTAACAGGAGCACTTATTTCTCCTATTTTCATATCAAATGCAGCTGCCTCAAATTCGGGCACCATCTTTCCCTTTTCAAAATATCCCAGATCGCCGCCCACGGTATTGGAAGGACAGCGTGAATATTTTTTAGCAGCCTCTTCAAACGGCAGTCCATTATTGATCTCTTTTATGATCTCATCAGCCTGTTCTTTATCATCAACAAGTATATGGCTTGCTTTTGTAGTCTCAGGTTCTGTAAATATTTGTTTATTTTCGTTGTAGAAATCTAGGATCTCATCCTCAGTCGCTACAGTGTCTTTTAACAGTCTATGCATTGCGAATTGTTTTAAAAAATTATCATGCATTTTCTGGGCTTCTCTTACAAAGGCTTCATTTTTATCAAGTTCATTTTTAACTGCGTCCAAATAGATCAATTCTTGAGCGATTAAATCGTTTAATAGCTTTTTTCTGCCTTCTTCGGTACTTAAGTGTTCCGCTTGCTCGGGCTCTAGGCTGCTTAAAAGCAGATCAATGTCCTGTTCTAATATCTCTCTGCCGTCAACGGTAGCTAATACTTTTTTATCTTTCATATAATGGATTCTCCTTTTTAGATTTGTCTTCATTCTTACCAATCATAACAGAAAAAATTAAATGTGTCTATTTAGCTAGAAGTGAAAGGAGAGAGATGAGAGGCCGGATAAGGGCGTTCGCCTTTGCAGTTACACACATATGACCGATGATACGGGTATTATAAAAAATATTTTTAAAAATGGAATGTTCATGGAATAGCTGATCCGGCAGTAATATTCAAAGATAAGGAATGGGGTGAGTGCCACATTATGATATAATATAGTAGTAGCCCTAATCAGACACATAGGGAACATTATTCGATAATAGAGGAGAGCATAGAATGATAAGGCATTTCGCAAAATATTATAAAAATCATCTGCCATTATTTTATCTGGATTTCATATGTGCATTTTTAATGTCCGGGTTGGATTTAATTTTTCCGACTATTGTAAGAAAAACCATAGATGAAATTTTACCATCTAGAAATCTTAGACTGTTGATATGGACGGGTGCAGGTCTGTTGGTTTTATATATTCTAAGGGCAGTATTTCAATATATAGTTGATTATTGGGGGCATGTTCTGGGGGTAAGGATTGAGTATGATATGCGACAGGATTTGTTCAATCATATCAATAAGTTATCTTTCAGTTATTTTGATAATACAAAGACGGGCCATATTATGTCCCGTATAGTAAACGATTTAAATGAAATTTCGGAACTGGCACATCACGGTCCGGAGGATTTATTTGTCATAGCTGTTACTTTATTAGGTTCATTTATCATTTTACTGATTTCGTATTGGCCTTTGGCTCTTATTATTTTTTCTATAGTACCTATAATGTTAATATTTGCCGTTTCGAAGAATAAAAAAATGCGATCCGTCTTTAGAGAAACTCGGCTCAAAATAGCGGATATAAACGCCCAAGTTGAAGACAGTATCTCCGGAATAAGGGTTGTCAAATCTTTTACTAATGAATGGTACGAGGAAAAAAAGTTTGAAAAAGGAAATATGAATTTTAAAAAGTCCAGGGAGGACACATACAAGGTAATGGGTGAATTCTATTCCGGGATAAATTTCTTTTCGAATCTGATAAATGTAGCTGTAATAATATTCGGCGGTATATTTATATATTATGGCAGGATAACACCGGGAATGCTGGTGGGGTTTTTACTCTATGTAACTATGTTTTTAGAACCAATCAAAAAATTTACAACATTGATTGAGAATTATCAAAAAGGTATGTCCGGATTTGCCAGGTTTATAGAGACCCTGGAAATAGAACCCGATATCAAGGATGATCCGAAGGCTGTAAATATAGACCAGGTAAATGGGGAGGTTATATTTGATGATGTTACCTTCAGTTATAATAATAAGGAAAATGTATTGGAGAATATAAATCTATCGATTAAATCAGGGGAGGTCATTGCGTTTGTAGGACCATCCGGCGGGGGTAAAACCACTTTGTGTAGTTTGATTCCAAGATTTTATGAGGTTGATAAAGGCAGTGTCAAGGTGGACGGTATGGACATAAAGATGATTACGCAGAGATCCCTGAGGAAAAATATAGGAATTGTACAGCAGGATATATTTTTGTTTTCCGGTACAATCAAGGAAAACATAGCCTATGGCAACATATGTGCTTCCGATGAAGAGGTTATTGAAGCGGCTAAAAAAGCTAATGCCCATGAATTTATTGTAGCTCTAGAAAATGGGTATGATACTTATATAGGTGAGAGAGGCTCGAAATTATCGGGGGGTCAAAAACAGAGGATTTCCATCGCCAGGGTGTTTTTAAAGAATCCGCCTATTTTAATTTTAGACGAAGCAACATCGGCCTTAGATAGTGAAACGGAAGAGATGATTCAAAGGTCCCTATTTGATTTATCTAAAGATAGGACAACCTTAGTTATTGCCCACAGGCTGGTCACTATCAGAAATGCAGACAGAATTGTTGTACTAACTGATGAAGGTATTGCCGAGATAGGGACTCATGAAGAATTATTAGATAATAATGGGATATATACAAGATTATATAGGGCACAGTTCGGTGGTTTTATTACTCATATTGCATAATAAAAAGCGCCTCGGATTTTTTGTTTCCGGGGCGGTGGGTCATGAAAATCAGCATGTAGCCCATATCATGGTTTCAATCTGCAACCATTTCATTATAACATATCATGTGTAAAATTTATTAAGGTAAGTTTTGGCAGTATGGAGGATTTGTTAAAAATATATCGAATATATCAATTAAAGTTTAAATATTGCCTAAGGTATAATTTTGTTTTAAGGCATATCAGGAATTTTTTCTTAAGCCGTAGGTGAATCGTAGGTGAACAGACCATGAAATTTAAAGCACCCAAATTCAGTTTTAAAAACAAAAGAAAAAACATAAGGGCTCTTTTTTTGGCACAAACATTTTTAGCAACGGCAATCGCATTTTATATGCTTCTTGTTATGTGGGGGTTTGTAAACACGCAGTACCACGCTTTGAATTCGGATGTTGTATTGATAGTACTATTTTTGCTAAGTGGATTGATCGGAATAAATTCTATCTATTTATTTAGCGAAATAGAAAATTTAATAGAAAAAGAAAAGGAATATAAGATGCAAACATTTG
>CAYOGD010000033.1:0-12990 GCA_964403395.1 uncultured Alkaliphilus sp. | reverse complement strand
ACCTTCTTAAATTGAGTGATAAACTTCGGTCATTATCTGATGAACAATCAATTCAGGATGCCGTCACATGTTTACTTGCCGAACACTTTTATCCGGCCCAATCGAATTATGTGGAATATGATGAGGACTATATAATTATTAGAAGTAGAACACAAAATGATGATACATGGGGTATAGGAAAAAAATATAAGAGAGGAGAAGCATTAGGGGGAATTGATATATTGTCTTTGGATGATGGTATTGTATATTCGGATATATCTGAGCATGCTGAGGTTTCAGAAGGGTTGCGTGATTTAATCCTTTCCTGGAATATGCGGGCCTGTATTACCATGCCAATTTTTAGAGGGAAAAGGCTTGTTGCGAGCATCACTGTTTATCAATCTACTCCTCGCATATGGTTTCAGAATGAAATAGAACTGGTCCGTGAGACCGCTGAGCGTACCTGGATGGCGATGGAACGGATACGGGCAGCGAAAGCGCTACGCAAAAGCAAAGAAAAATTACGCAAGGAAAATGAAAATAAAAATAATTTTATAAGTATGCTCTCGCATGAACTGAGGAATCCCCTAGCCGTAATCACAGCGGGCATTTCGCTCCTTCAACAGTCGGATGATAAATTACAGGCGGGAAGAGTGATGGAAATGATGAAACGGCAGAGTGATCAGTTATGTAAATTGGTGGATGATTTACTGGATATGACCCGTATTGCACAGAACAGGTTTCAGTTGGATAAAAAAAGTATAGATCTCAGGGATTTAGCGATAAATGTTACGGGGGACATGGCAGCTACATTTGAGGAAAAAGGGATCTGTTTTACAGTAGAAATAGCAGAAAAACCTATACCCATTTACGCGGACCTTGTACGTATCACGCAGAGTATAGGGAATTTATTACATAATGCTTCGAAATTTACGCCACAGGGTGGTGCCGTATTATTTTCGCTCAGGCAAGAAGAGGATGAGGCGGTTATCAGGGTAAAGGACAACGGGATAGGTGTGGGACAAGAATTACTTTCCCATTTATTTAAACCTTTCACTCAGGTGGATAACTCGTTGTACAAGCAAAGCAGTGGTAGCCTCGGTTTGGGGCTTTCCATTGTCAAGGGCATTATAGATATGCATAAAGGTTCCGTCACTGCAAGCAGTGAAGGTCCGGGCAAAGGTGCGTTGTTTATCGTACGGTTGCCCATAATAACTGAAAATATCAAAAATGATGTACAGGCGACAGCCCAAGGACATTGAGAAAATTTCGGTTTCTAGCCATTAATAGATGCTTTATTTCACTCCGTTTATTTAGAATGGTATAATCTCCAAGGCATTTTTAGTGTTTCCGGGCAGTTCCCGGTGCTGCATGGGAAAGGGTGGAATACAATGTATAAACGCGATACTTGCGAAAGTTGGAAGTATCGTGTTTTTATTTTAAAAAACGAATAAAATATTTTGTACTAATGTATGGACAGAGGGGAATAATAAAAAATAAGTTTATTGTTCAGTATCAGGAAGGAAGGTTAGTTTAATAATGGAAATAGAAGAGATGATTGATTTTTTAGAGACAGACATACTCAGTTTTGTTTTTTCTTCTGTAGGATTAAAATATTTATCCTTGAGGGCCAAACCGAATCTTGAACATATAGATTTAAGGGCTGCTGGCGGGGAACAGGCACAGGATTCTGTCGGAGAGCTGATTATTACGGAAACCCTCAATTTTTTAGAAACAGGTAATCATACCATGCCTCTCGATTTGGCTGATTTTACAGAATTTCAACGGAACGTTTTTGAAGCAGTCGACAACATAGAGTTCGGAAAGATTGTCACTTATGGGGATATAGCTAAGATGCTTGGAAAACCCGGGGCAGCCCAGGCAGTAGGCAGTGCCGTTGCTAAGAATCCTGTCTCTTATTTTTTGCCGACACACAGGGTTCTTCCCAAAAAGGGTATTGGAATATGCAGGACGGGGGCGGGATATTTAAGGGAAAAACTTTTGGAGTGGGAAGGGCACGACCTTTCTAAATTGCGGGGGAATTATGTTTGCAGCAGAAAAAAATGTTGTTTGGAATAAAGCGTATGAGTAGTTGTGTCCGGTCTGCAGGGTTCGGGCAACTACGCTTATACCAGGTTTTTTAGCTTGTTTACTTATTGGGCGGACATGCAAAAACAGCAAGAGCAAACTTTTATTCCGGGTTTTTTTGACCTATTTACTTATCGGTGCAAATCGGTTCGAGCAATCACGTTTATACTGAGGCCGGACAATTTTTGCAGTTTTTTTATATTATTTTTATCTCTTATGATATTGTTTGCTGACAGTCAGACTGATTTGTAGTAAACTCAGATTAGGTTTAACAGGTAATACATAGGGTCGATAAACAATACAAAGGAATATCGGGCTATGTGAAAAGCACCTTTTCTGCTTTTTATCATTCCGAAGCGGATAGTATTAACGATGTCTATGAAAAGTCCCGGGTTATTTGGGATTCGTTCATTTAGAGCGATAATTATTATATAGCTTGATATTATGTATAGCCAATCATAAACAGACAGCAAGATAGATTAGAAAGCGGGGTAAATAAGAATGAATCATGTTTTAGGTGCAATTATGGGGTTATGTGTGGGCGATGCTTTAGGCGTTCCGGTCGAATTTGTTGATAGAGAAATTCTCAAGGGAGATCCCGTAATTGGGATGAGGGCTTATGGTACATATAATCAGCCTATCGGCACATGGTCGGATGATACGAGTATGACATTGTGCCTTATGGACAGTCTTTCCGAAGGATTGGATTATGATGATATAATGTCAAACTTTATAAAATGGATAAATGAAGGCAAATATACACCTCACGGGGAGGCTTTTGATATCGGAATAACAACAAGGAAAGCATTGGGGCGATTTGAAAAAGGTACTCCGCCACTAGAATGTGGTGGAAAGGATGAACATGACAATGGAAATGGCTCCCTTATGAGAATACTGCCGATTTTATTTTATTTACAGTCTATCCATGGCATAAGATTTGGAGATGCCTATGGAGCGGCTGATAAGGCCTATGAAATTATTCATAATATTTCAGCCTTAACACATGCTCATAGGCGAAGTAAAATTGCCTGTGGTATCTATATTTCAATTGCTTCCGCACTCTTTGATGATATGGATATAAAAACAGCCGTAGGAACAGGGATTTATAAAGCGATGAGATATTATAAAAAACAAGATTATTTTGTTTATGAATTGGAGCATTTTGCGCGTTTAGAAAATAAGAATTTTGCACAGCTCCCCGCGGATGAAATAAAAAGCGGCGGGTATGTGGTGGATACACTTGAAGCCGCAATTTGGTGTTTAATGAACACGGATAATTATAAGGATTGCGTTCTAAAGGCTGTCAATTTAGGGGGAGATACCGACACTGTGGCTGCTGTTGCAGGAGGGTTGGCAGGTCTGAGATATGGATACGAGGACATCCCCAAGGGTTGGATTAACAAAATAGTTAGAAAAGAATATATAGAGGATCTATGCAATCAATTCAACTCGAGCTTAATTCGAAAAAGTGTAGAAAAATTATTTTCATTTATACCATATTTTGAAGCTGCCACTGAAGAAAGCGTATATCGCTGGGAGGAAGGGAAAATCCCGGGAGGGGATAATTCCTATCCGGTATATGAGAGAACATTAAAAGACTTTATCAGGGAATTTTATGAAACTAACTTAATATCCCATAATTATTTAGATATTTTGGATAACAGGGGTTTGAAAAATATGGATGGAATAGATGATGTTATAAAAAATGCGGATATAGAGCTATTGAGGGCTATTTTTACAAAATATGTGAGCCAAGAACGATTTTGTGACGGTTTATGGGCAACTGCAGTTAGAGAAAAAATATTTTTGGGGATTCTAAATAGATTTCAGGAATTATTAAAATAAAATTTTTATCAATAAAATCCCCTGCTGGGTTTAATATTCTAAGTCAATCTTAAACCCAATTCTCTTGCATAATCGTATGCCAGTTGATATTCTATAAAACTTAAACCCTTGGCTATTTCTTCATATTCAAAGGCCTTATGGCTTGGATAGTATTGGTTCATTAAATTCACCAAACAATCAGGGGATAACTCTTTCTTTATAAACTTTAGGACTTGTTTGGTGTCCTCCAGTCCGCCGGGTAATACCAGATGCCTGATCAGCAGCCCCCTTCGGGCTATTCCCCTTTCATCGACTTTTAATCCGTTTACCTGCCGATCCATTTCTTTTAATGCCAGTTTTGTCTTTTCGGGATAATTTTCCACCTTAGAATATTTCTTAGCTCGCTCTGGTGAATTATATTTAAAATCAGGCATATAGATATCTATGATTCCATCTAAAATTTTCAAAGTTTCAATGCTCTCGTAGCCGCCGCAATTATACACGATGGGCAATTTTAACCCTTCTTGAGCTGCAATATAAACAGCTTTTAAAATATTGGATACAAAATGGGTTGGAGTAACCAAATTTATATTATGGCATTTATAATGGTTTTGTAATTGAAGCATAATATTTGCCAGCTTTGCATCGGATACTAAATTGCCCTCACCATAAAAGCTGAGCTCAAAATTTTGACAGTAGACACACTTCATATTACAATATCCAAAAAATATTGTCCCTGACCCGTTATATCCGACGAGGACATCCTCTTCACCAAAATGTGGGCCGTAACTGGATACTATCGCTTTATCGGTTCCCCGGCATATCCCCACTTCTTTTGTTCTGTCTACTCCACATTCATGGGGACATAGATAACAGCAGGTGGTATGTTTTTCAATCTCCTTAACCTTTTCTAAAAAAGCGCCGCCTTGCAGTAATTTTATATAGCTTGGTTTAAAATTCATCTATTCCTTCACCCCTTATTTAACTCCAAAGCCTGTTTTCCCGACACCCATGTTTTATTTATTTGTTTTGTTATTACCCGGTTTGGTTATTTAATCCCAAAATTTACTTTTCCTACGCCCATACTTATATGAAATTCTAATTTAACATCCTCTTTCTCATAGTTGGGCGAGATATAATAATCCCCTGATTTGATTAATCCCAAATCGTCTATATCTATCTTGCTTAGGGAGCTGTCTGATTTTATTTTTATACCTACATTCTTTGGAACCCTTATATTTATGTTAGAGGCACCACTATCAATTCTTATAGCGGATTTGTCATATTTATTCCCCAGAACAATGTTTAAATTTCCGGCCCCCATGTTTAAAGCGATGGATTTTGTGGCAACATTTTCAAGATTAAGAGTACCCGAAATGGCTCCCAGGTTTAAATCTAGGTCCCATATTACATCCTCGTTCATTTTAAAATTGTAATCGTTGTTCCCGGTGCGAAAGATAACGGAGTTATGGTTTTTATTTGCAAAATTAAAAATTGCTGTCTCATTATTGTTTTTATATATATCATTATAATCTAATTTAATACCTCGGGCATTAACTTTTAAGAGATTCTCTTTTTCTGAATCTATATCAACTTTAGCAGCCCCTATATCTAAATTAAGTTTTCCATAAGAAGTTTCTGCGGGTTTTGCAAAATGGGTGCTAAAATCGGCATCAGTATTTATACTTCCACAAAATATTCCGTATAAAATTAAAATTACAAAAAATATAATCCATGTTATGAGGACGACAATCGGTTTTTTGTTAAATAAAATATTGATTCCCGCTATAACAAATAATAACGGCCACAGATCAAAAATACCGAATAGCACGTCAAAACTGATGTAACCAAGGTTTGTCAAAAGAAATAGAATGCCTAGTATGATTAAAACAATACCGCCTATTAATCTTCTATTATTCATGATTTCACCTTCTTTCACGAGATATTATTTTTATGGGTTTGTTATTACGGTGGTTATTGTGCAAATTATAGGTTTATATTTGAATTTATTTTTTAAAATTGCCACTTAATATCAATATTCCGAGGATTACTAGTACAATCGGAAATAAAAATTTAAAACTCAACCATTTTAGGACTAAAAATCTTTTGCTGATCAATATTGCTCCTACTATAATAAGCACATATCCAAAAAGATTTCTGGTCTTCTCTTTATCAAAATTTCCATCAGATGCGCCGTTTTTTTGTTCGTTAACTTCATCAGAGTCTTGATGTATGTTCAGTTTTGTATCAATTTCTCCTTTTGTAGGCATTATTATTGCAGCAATAATATAAACAAGTAACCCCGTTCCGTAAACAGCTATGCTAATAACCCAAATAAGTCTGATTATCGTGGAGTCTATTTCAAAATATTCTGCTATTCCGCCACATACGCCGGCTATCTTTTTATCAGTTTCAGAACGATATAAACGATTTTTCATGGGGCCCCTCCTTTCAAAATCTAAAATTATATACCTATTTTACATTTATATTGACAATGTTTAAAATGCTATTTTTATAATTATACTACGAATGAGATAATAGAACAATTAATTAATATTTGGTGGCAAGGGGGTGGCAAGGGTGGCAAGGGGACGCTGGTGGCAAGGGGACGCTGGTGGCAAGGGGACGCTTTGTTTGCCATCTAATTTTCGAATAAGATGGGATGGTATGTTTAAAAAACAGGAAAAAGATATTTAATGTAGAATAATGGGAGGGTAGACAAAGCGTTCCCCGCTATTACTAGAAAGGGTGAAGTAAAACTGGCAAACAAAGCACCCCCTTGCCACCTCCAGCTAAAAAATCATCTGCATATTTTTAAAAATAACGAATAATCTTTATAATTATAATGGTTTAAATGTAAGTTTTAAGGAAAGGATGATTGTTTGATCTATAAAAATCCTGATTATAAGAAAGCGAGGGGTGGCCATATAATATTGGTATCTTGCGGGTATTGTAAAACTGATATTGCTAGATATCAAAAAGTAGGGAAGGGAAGACTGTTGAGAATGTATGTGGACAGGATTGTTGAAAGTTCTGTTGATCTTTCCAAAAATTATGGAGCATTATTCTGCCCTGATTGTAATAAACAATTAGCAACAAGAGTTACTTTAAAGAGAAAAAATAAAGAAGCATATATATTGATTCGATCTGCTTTCAATACCAGAAAAACGGATTAAGAAATGAATACTTATAATGTAGATAAACAGGTAGGGGACGAAGTCCTAAGGCAATTAAAACTGAGGCCGGGGCAAGTAATTGACGGTTGGGGTGCGTGTCCAATATTGCGAGAGGTGTTTCGGGAAAGGCGCGGTGGGGCTGGCAAACAAAGCGTCCCCTTGCCACCCTTGCCACCTATTTTTCATAGTCCAGGTGAAGTAATATTCTATGGCCGGATTTTTCATATATGATAGGAACTCCCAGAAATTTTGACAGATTTTCCTTGGTCAAGATTTCATCTGTAATTCCAATCAAATAAATTTCTCCTCTTTTTAATAACAGAGTGTGTGAAAAATTTGGGAGTATCTCCTCTGTGCGATGTGTTACGTATATGAGGGTGGGGGCATTTCTGTCTTCACTCAAACTTTTAATTATTCCAAGCAGTTGTTCACGTGCAATTATATCAAGCCCCATACATGGTTCGTCGAGGATCAATAGTTCCGGTTGTGCCATTAAACCCCTCGCAATCAATATTCTCTGTCTTTCCCCTTGTGAAAGTGTTTTATATTCTCTGTCTGCCAGGTCCGATGCGTCAAGTCTTTTTAGACAATTTTCAGCAAGGGCCCGGTCATTTTCTGTGATCTCGTCATAGAGGTCTATCGTTGCAAATTTTCCACTCATAACTATATCCACGGCTATGCTGTAACCATGAAATTTTTCCTGAATAGATGAACTGACCCAGCCTATAGATCTTCTAAGTTTTCTCATATCATATTGGCCCGCAGTTTTGCCCAGCACTTTTAATTTTCCTTTTGAAGGAAATATATATCCGTTGAGCATACTCAAAAGCATGGTCTTGCCTGCCCCGTTTAGGCCTAAGACTGCCCAATGTTCCCCTTTTTTAATTGTCCAGTTTATATCCTTGAGTATATATTTATGGTTTCTTATTACAGATACATTCTGCAGTTCGACTATCAATTTTATCAACCTCTTCTTAATGTGAAGCAGTATTTTGATATAATAACAATTTCTGATTTATCGGGTTATAGTAAAATATAATAGTTATATTAACATATTGCAAGCAATAATTCTACTTCTGCACCGGTGTTAACATCAATCTCCAAAATGTTAAACAATTGTTTTAATTACGTTTACAATATTTAAATTCGGGATTCAATAAAAGAGGAATTATTATTGCAAAAAAATAATCAGGTGATATAGTAATAGATAATTATTATAAAAATAATCAATAGCAATTCTAAAATCTGCCTGTGTTGATATCCGGGTTTAATAAAAAACATAAAGGCGAAAAAAGGAAGTTGGATATATATTTTTGTGGAGGTGTTTTATTATGAAAGGAAAAATAAGCATATTGACTATAATTGGGTTTCTTATTTATATATCTTATCTATTGATAAATAAATTCCTTGTCAAAGTTCCTTACGAAGCGGCAATCCCTATCGTGATATTCGGGGTAGCATTGATAGTTATTGGGACCATCAGAACAAATAGAAGGTAATATTGTTAGGTCGGTATATACAATGTATCAAACAAAACAGCAGACTATGTGAAAATTGCTATTCCGGGCGCAGCGAGAAATTCCAAGCGGCTTAAAGTACGAATCCTTCACTTTGTTCAGACCGGCAACAAGGCAGGAAAATGCTCCTTCACGTAGTCTGACGATTTTTTTGCTTGCAGGTGATAAAAACAGAGGAATAATCAACTTGGTCAATATAAGGCATGATATATCTGCATTAGAAAAAATACATCCTTTTCGGAGGGTAGAAGATGGAAAAAGGAATTGAATAAAATCAGTTGGAATGGGAGGCAGGGATGATGAAATTTAAAGGTTCCAGGGTAGTGGTTGCTGCAGCGGGGATAAACTTTATAGGAGGTATATTATACATTTGGAGTGTCATCAGTAAAGGTTTGGTAAATGATTTGGGTTGGTCAAGTAAAGAGGCATCTTTGCCCTATACGATTGCAACAGTATCATTCGTGATTGCCATGGTTTTCTTTGGAAGGCTTCAGGATATGAAGGGTCCAAGGTTTACGGCTACCATAGCAAGTATTCTCATCGGTTCGGGGCTGATCCTTTCAGGCCTGGTCATAAATCCCCTGACTATGATTTTAACATTCGGAATTATATCGGGAATTGGCATCGGAGCTTCAAATGTATCTGCTACACCACCTGCTATCAAATGGTTTGCTCCCGAAAAGAAGGGGATGATCACAGGCATAGTGGTTGCGGGTGTTGGGCTTTCATCTATATTTTTCTCTCCATTAGCAAATCACCTGATGTCATCGGTAGGAATTCCGAAAACATTTATTTATATCGGTGTGGGTTCGTTGATTGTGGCCGTAGCACTTGCACAGATGATAGAAAATCCGCCTATAGATTATGTGCCCGGAGGTTCGGACAATGGGGGCAAAAGGCCTGAGAACAAAATTAACAATGTTGCGGATTCTACCTGGAGAGAGATGCTGAAGACAAAGAATTTCTATAAATTATGGATTATGTTCGGATTTTCATCCTCCGCAGGGCTGATGATTATAGGGCATATATCCAATATCGCAAAGGTTCAAATAGATTGGGAAAGCGGTTTTTTATTGGTTATATTTTTAGCTATATTTAATACATTGGGACGTTTTGTCGGCGGGGCTATCTCTGATAAAATCGGGAGAATCAATTTGATGAGAATGATATTTTCAATCCAAGCAATAAATATGTTTATGTTCTCTAAATTTGAGAGTATCCCAACGCTGGCGGTTGGAGTAGCGATAGCAGGTATATGCTATGGAGCCGCTTTTTCAGTATTTCCTGCCACAATTTCCGATCTGTATGGGACAAAACATTTTGGTGTGAATTATGGCCTTATATTTACCGGTTGGGGAGTAGGCGGTGTGATAGGCCCTATGACGGCCGCCGTTATATTCGATGCGACTGAGGCCTATAGCATGTCCTATCTTGTAGCTTCTATATTGCTGATTATTTCAGCCTTTATAGCATTTACATTTAAAGATACAAAAAATTTCAATAATGTGTTGCAAAAAAATTAATATATACTATGGTTTAGGGAATTATTGATTAATTTCTCATCTCGTTTTATAATGTTAAGGTAGTATTTTGTAGCACCAGGAAAACGAGTTTTTAATTTTTGAATAATACAATAATTTTTGTTGTTCGATAGAACGGGAGGAAAAACAGGATGCTTATCACAGAAGTATTAGCGCGCAATGCGGAGATGTATGGGCAGGAAAAATGTTTAACTGAAATCAATATGGCTCTTCAGGAGGAACATCATGTTACCTGGTTGGAGTACAAGCTGATTGAAAACAATCCGGCGGGGGAGTATCGCCGAGATATGACTTGGCGTGTTTTTGATGAAAAAGCAAATCGATTGGCTAACTTGCTCCTAAAGAGGGGAATAAAAAAAGGAGATAAAGTGGCTATTCTTTTAATGAATTGCCTTGAATGGTTGCCTATTTATTTCGGGATATTGAAGGCGGGTGCTGTCGTAGTGCCATTAAATTTTCGGTATACTGCCGAGGAAATAAAGTATTGCCTGGATTTATCGGAAACCAGTGCTTTAATTTTCGGACCTGAATTTATCGGGCGGGTGGAGTCAATTTATTATCAGATTCCAAAAGTGGAAACGATTCTTTTTTCCGGGGAAGACCGTCCATCTTTTGCGGAAAATTATGACCGTCTTACGGCTAATTGTTCTTCCGAAGCTCCGGAGATTGAACTCACGGATGAAGATGAAGCGGCCATATATTTTTCTTCGGGTACAACGGGATTTCCGAAAGCGATTTTACATACCCATCGGAGCCTGATGTCTGCATGTATAACCGAACAGAACCATCACGGGCAAACCCGGACGGATAATTTTTTATGTATTCCGCCTCTTTATCATACAGGAGCAAAGATGCATTGGTTCGGCAGTCTGTTATCGGGGAGTAAGGCCGTATTGCTTCGGGGGGTCAAACCGGAATGGATTTTAAGAACAATCTCTGAGGAAGAAATCACTATTGTCTGGCTCCTGGTTCCTTGGGCACAGGACATTTTGGATGCGATTGACAGGGGGGATGTAAAGCTTGAGGATTATGAACTTTCCCAATGGAGATTGATGCATATTGGGGCCCAACCGGTGCCGCCAAGCCTGATTCATCGCTGGAAAAAATATTTTCCTGATCATCTCTATGATACCAATTACGGATTGAGCGAATCTATCGGTCCGGGATGTGTCCATTTAGGGGTAGAAAATATTCATAAAGTCGGTGCTATCGGGATACCGGGCTATAATTGGGAAGTGAAAATTATCGATGAGCACAGATCTCCCGTAGCTCAGGGAGAAGTGGGGGAGTTGGCTGTCAAAGGCCCCGGGACTATGAGATGTTATTATAATGATCCGGAGGCGACAGCAGAGGTGATCGAAGATGGTTGGCTATTTACCGGAGATATGGCCCGTATGGATGAAGACGGTTTTATTTATTTAGTCGATAGAAAAAAAGATGTTGTAATCAGCGGGGGAGAAAATATATATCCTGTGCAGATTGAGGACTTTCTTCGTGTTCATGATGCGATTAAGGATGTGGCTGTGATCGGGCTGCCTGACCGGCGTTTAGGCGAGATCGCTGCTGCGATTATAGAACTGAAACCGGGCTGTAACTGTACCGAGGATGAGATAAACACATTTTGCATCCCTTTGCCCCGCTATAAGCGTCCGAGAAAAATTATTTTTGACAGGGTACCCAGGAATCCCACCGGAAAGATTGAAAAACCGCGTCTTAGGGAAAAATATGGTGCTACAAGGTTGGTGGAGACTCTGACAGAAAAATAAACTTAAAATCATATGGCATATAGCACTTTAAGTAGGCATGGGACACAATATGAGACCACTGAAAAAGTCCCGGATCATGTCCGGTGATCTCGCACAATGTATTGTATCATATTTTTAAAAGTGATTTATTAGGTTATTATCATAATATAAATAAAATGCGATGTCGGAAATTGCAAAAAATTATAAAGGAGAATTGGGGATGAAAGCATTATTGGTAATCGATATGTTGAGAGATTTTATTGATACGGATGGGGCGTTAACCACGGGATCCGCAGGGGCGGATATAGTGGATTTTATTGAAGAAAAAATTCAAGAGTTCAGGGCTAAGGATTTTCCTATTATCTATATATGTGACAATCATAAAATTGATGATAAGGAATTTGATATGTTTCCACCCCATTGTATAGCAGGAACTGAAGGTAGTGAAATAATAGAACGGTTGGAACCTGAAAAAGGGGATATAATAATCACTAAGAGGAGATATAGTGCTTTTTTCGGCACGGATTTGGATTTACACTTGAGGGAGAAACAAATAGACGAGATATATATCGTAGGAGTTTGTACAAATATATGTATTCTGTATACGGCGGCAGATGCCAGAAATCTGGGCTACAAGGTAAATATATACGAAGATGGTGTGGCGTCATTTGATGAAGAAGCGCATAATTTTGCACTGAAGGAATTAAAAACAACTTTAGGGTGCACTATATTATAGGGGCGGGTTTTGCCCCTTTTTAAATACAAATAAACAAAACATTCGATGCGCCATATTTGGGGAACGGCAGGGACGGGTCAAGAATGCCAAAAAATCCTAAATTTACAAAAAATGTTGGAAATGTCATTCTGAGCGTAGCGAAGGATTTCGGTTCACTTCGTTCATTCAGAATGATATAACCCGGAATTTTTTCGGTGTCCTGGGACGGTTCTCACCGATTTTAAACAGATTTACCTTATAATGAAAAGACTGGGGGGAATCGTGACAATTATTACACAATCTATCGTCTCTCTGGTTTAGAAGTATATGTAAATCAGGTATTAACAATGGGAGAGATAGGTTTATGGCATTAAAATTATTAATATTGGCTGTTTTGGGGGGGAT
>CAYOGD010000032.1:0-13441 GCA_964403395.1 uncultured Alkaliphilus sp. | reverse complement strand
CAGGGGAAGGGCACCATAGTCTGATAAAACTCATCAACGGGAAAGAGGAAGTATTAGTAGATAACGTAGTTATCAATTCTCTTACGGATAAAAATATAGATATATTCCTATAAGGTGGCAAGGGGACGCTGGTGGCAAGGGGACGCTTTGTTTGCCATCATAAGGCCAGGGTGTCAGGTTCAGTGGCTTTTTCCCTGGCAAGGGGACGCTTTGTTTGCCATCATAAGGCCGGGGTGTCAAGTTTAGTGGCTTTTTCCCTGGCAAGGGGACGCTTTGTTTGCCATCATTTGAAAAAAGCCAGGGTGCCAGGTTTAGTGGTTCTTTTTCAAGCATGAAAGAGCCAAAGGAACCGGAGGGTCGGGTTTCTCGGCCTTTTTTTATAGTTCATAGGGGCCGTTCAAAGGAGCCAAGGTGTTTAACACATGGCTCTTTTTTATAATTCAGTATCCTGATTCCACTTCCCGGGTACCCGCATCCTGTGTTCCATGCCTTCCATTTTCCTGCGTCACATGTGCTTCATTCCGACCTCACCTCTCAGGTTCCTGCATTTCAGGCCCAGCACAACGCTTCAAGCCTGCCCATTTCACGATTTATTTCATGTTTCACGCACTCTACAGAAAGAAAGCACTCAGTTTTATCACTGCATCATCTCCCTGCTATCTTATATTTCACGCACTTTATCGGAGGAAAGAAAAGGTTGCAGAATGTTTTTTCCCGAGTCATATTAATGGTATAATAGAAAAGGAAGATCATCCAATAATCCGGAATTTAGATTCGGAAATTCGATATAAATAATTTCATAGCATAATCGATAATGAAAGGAGACAATATGTGCACAGGCATAAAAATAAATTATAAAGACGGCTGCGTAATAGGAAGGACCATGGATTATGAGGTTCCTCTAGATTATAATGCAATCTATATACCAAAAGGCTATAATTTTTGTAATGATTTAATGGGCAACCCGCTGCATTCGAAATATAAAATATTAGGAATGTGTTTTAAGAATTTAGACCCGTTAAAAGATGCTGTAAATGAACACGGGTTGGCGGGGTTCACCAATACCTTTAGAGAATTTAATCTTCATGCCAATCAGGTGGACTCGGAAAAAATCAATATTTCCAGTCTGGATTATTTCTCCTATGCACTTGCAAATTACAGGTCCGTGGAGGAGTTAATTGAGGATTTGCCAAATATTCATATGTCAACCAGGGATCATAAAGGGGAAGAGGTATTATCACCAAATTTTCATTTTATGTTCACTGATTCTACTAAAAGGTGCATTATTCTTGAACCTAAGTATGGGGAATTGATATGTTACGAAAATCCATATGATGTGATGACTAATTCACCGGGTTTCAAGTCTCATGTAAGGAGATTAAATAAGCTTTTGGATTTAGATAACCTCGAGGATTTCAATTCTGCCAAAGATTTGCCGGGAGGTTATGATCCTCTTTCCAGGTTCATTAAAGCATTTTATTTGACCAGAATGAGTATTAAGTCAAACAATGTTGAGGAAGCCTTTTCCAACTTTTACAATATAACATCCGCGATGGTCATGCCGGATGGATTCGTTAGAAACAAAAAATACAATTATACCACCTACACCAGATATACTTGTGCCTATGATACGGAAAGCAAATTATTGACTGTGAAATCCCACACTAATCCAATGGTCTATAAATTGGGATTTGATGATATAGAGGAAGATGATAAAAGACAGGCATTTTTCTTAAATCCGGATTTCGTAGCAAAAAAGTTAAATCGATAGATGGGGTAGAAGAAGACGGGGCAATTCCAATTGCCTCGTTTCTTAGTTTGATGGGATGGCAAGGATGGCAAGGGGACGCTTTGTTTGCCATCTCAGTGGCAGGGGATAGCAAAAGGGCTGGCAAAGGAGCTGGCAAGGGGACATCAGACTGGGGGCTGGCAAGGAGACATCAGACTGTGTGAAAAAGCACTTTTCTTACTTTTTATTATCCTGAGCAAACGCGAAGGAGAAGGGCCCAATTCTTTTTCAGTGGTGACTTAGCACTATTTGTCAGTTAAAGTTCATTGACTTATAGCATAATTGCTATATAATTTAAGTATGATTAGGAAGTATGTTAAAAAATGAGAACAGGGATTTTAAACAGTGTTATGAAAAGGTTGTTGGTAACAGTTATTGGCTAACTTTATTACATTTTCATATATCTCCGAACCAGTTTTCCTAAGGAATTAATCTATGGGGGTTGGTCGTTAGGGTTATGTTGGAAACAATATAGCCTTCCATTGTGAGAAGGAGAAAACTATCGGTTGTTTGGAACTTTTAGTACAAGCTTGCAATTTAGCAACTTGGTGCTTCTCACCAGGTTGCTTTTATTATTTTTTGGGAGGAGATATATTTGTTATGTTTTTAATAAGGTTAGAAATTCAAAAGGAGGAAAAGACGGTATTATGAAAAAATTTTTGGTTATTATTTTATCACTGGCGTTGCTTGTAAGTTCTATGTTGATGGTGGGATGTAATAAAAAAACGGCATCTGCGCCTGATTCATCAACACCGGAGCCATCGACAGAAGGCGAAGCAAAAAGCCTTATTGTTTATTCCGGGGCGGGGTTACGTAAACCTATTGAAGAATTAGGTAAAATGTTTGAGGAAGAAACCGGAATTGAAATACAATTTACCTATGGAGGCACGGCTCAATTGATAGGGCAGATTCTGACGGTTGATAAGGGTGATGTTTTTTTACCGGGTGATGTTGCGGAATTGGAACCCCTTCGGGAAAAAGATAAGGTAGCGGAGGAAAAACCGGTAGTTTATCATATTCCTATTTTAGCCGTACCAAAAGGCAATCGGGCAGATATTAAATCCCTTGCCGATCTTAAAAATCCCGGAATAAAAGTCGTTTTAGGCGATCCGGAGGCAAATCCCATCGGGAAATTATCTGAAAAGATATTAAAAGAGAAAGGTATTTTCGAACAGGTTGAACCGAATATCGTAGCCCGGGCAGCAACTGTCAATGAGATGTTTGCTTATTTGGCCATGGAACAGGTAGATGCCTCTATAATCTGGGAAGACAATCTGGTAGGCAATGACAAAATAGAAATAGTAGAAACTTCTGATTTTGATGAATATATCAAGAAAGTGCCGATCGTGACACTTAAGTGTTCAAAAAAACCTGAAGCAGCAGTTCAATTTATGGATTTTGTTTCCTCTTCAAAGGGAATTAAAATCTGGGAAAAATGGGGATTTAAGCCGACCGCGGAGGATGAATAATGTCGAAAACCAAATCAAGGACTAAGCCGAAAACTAAGTCCAAAACTAAACTGAAAATTAAATCGAAAACCAAATGGTGGAGAGATAAATTCAATTTATTTACAGTTGGGTTTACCTATATAATTACCTTTTGCATCTTTGTGACTATAATGACCGTAATTTTTAAAGGTTTACCCAGCATCAAGGAGGCCTTGTTGACAAAGGAAATTCAATTTTCTATTAAGTTGAGCCTTTATACCTCAATTATCTCCACTGTTTGTTGTATTTTAATTTCTATACCCATCGCTTATGTGCTGGCCAGGGTGGATGTTCAAGGCAAACAATTTTTGAATATACTCCTTGACCTGCCATTAGCGCTTCCGCCTGTGGTTTCCGGAGTCTGTCTGCTTTTAATTTTCGGAACCACAAGTTTCGGTGCTTGGTTGGAGGACATAGGATTCGGGTTTGTGTTTACAGTTAAGGGTGTTATTATATCTCAAATTTTCGTTAATCTTTCTTTTATGATCAGGGTTTTAAAATCTACTATATTGGCGATCAATCCTCGTTTGGATTTTATTGCCCGAACATTAGGCTGCACACCTATACAGACTTTTTTAAAGGTTACCCTACCCCTATCAAAAAACGGTATTATTGCCGGCACTGTAATCACTTGGGCCCGTGCTTTGGGGGAATTTGGGGCCGCCCTGATGTTGGCCGGAGCGACCCGGCTTCGCACAGAGACTTTGCCCATTTCTCTCTTTCTAAATATGTCCACCGGGGATATGGATGCTGCGATGGCTGCGGCTAATATTTTGATTATAATATCTGTCATATCATTATTTGTGTTTAATAAATATGGCGGCGATTTTATCGGCGGTTCTCGTGTAAATTAACGGAGGTATTATTATGATTTCATTAAAAAATGTATCAATATCTTTAGGAGATTTTTCTTTGAAAGACGTAGATTTAGAAATTCCACTGGGTGAATACTTTTCAATTCTTGGACCGACGGGTGCCGGGAAGACTGTTATTTTGGAGCTCATTGCAGGGCTGTACAGTCCGGATAAAGGTGATATTTTAATCAATAACAAAAATGTAGAAAAAGTACCTCCGGAAAGAAGAGGTGTTGGTTTCGTTTATCAGGATTATGCTCTTTTTCCTCATCTCAATGTATACAAAAATATTTCCTTTGGGTTGAAACTTAGAAAGGTTCCTGCAGATGAAATAAAGGATATTGTGTTGGAATTGACGGAGTTGCTCAATATTACACACCTTTTGGATCGGTTTCCCGGAACATTGAGCGGGGGCGAACAGCAGAGGGTATCCTTGGCTAGGGCACTGGCCCTAAAACCAAAGATACTATTGATGGATGAACCATTAAGCGCTCTTGATCCTAATACAAAGAAATTCCTGTACCGGGAATTAAAGAGGATTCACCAGACGTATGAATGCACAATTGTGCATGTTACTCATGATTTTAATGAGGCAAACGTACTTGCGACTTTGGTTGGCATTATCCTGGACGGGCAGTTAAGACAGGTCGGTACCCCGGAAGAGGTATTTGAAAACAACAGTGATGCTAAAGTGTCTAAATTTCTGGGCCTCACCGCATCTTTGAAAGACAAGGAATATGAGGAAGACAAGGAATACAAAGAAGACAAGAAATATGAGGAAGACAAAAAGCGTAAGAAAAACTTTGCTTGTTCTGTTTTACCCGAACTTAAGAATCTTAGCTAATGGTGGCAAGATGGCAAGGGGACGCTTTGTTTGCCATCTTAAATGAGAATAAATTATCTGAAAGAGCCGGGGAGTTTGATACCGTGGCTCTTTTCTTTTAAATCTAAAGGGTCTGACCTCTTGGTCCTTCTTGAAGGGTTTGGCCCCTTAGCCCTTCTCGAAAAGGAACCACTGAACCACTGAAAGAACCACTGTACCTGACCCCTTGGTTTTGTGACCCCTTGGTCTTTTCTGATACCTTGGTATTTTGAGGAATAATTCAGGTATTTTTTGTGAATAATTTAGGGTAAGCGCAGGCAAAAAGGATCACTGTACTCGATCCTATAGTCTTTTGGTCTTTGGGCGGACACGCAGGTCCACCCCTACTTCCATAAAAAATCAGAGAACTTAAAGTTTCGGTTCAAAACATTTTCTAAAAAACCACTGTACCTGACCCTCTGGTTTTTTCAGTACCTGATTTCCTGGTTTTTTTAAAAGAACCACTATATCTGATCCCTCGGTATTTTTGGGAATAATTTAAGTATTTTTTGTGAATAATTTAGAGTAAGTGCAGGCAAAAAGAACCACTGTACCCGACCCCTTGGTTTTGCGACCCCATGGTCTTCAACAAAAAGAGCCAAGGTACCCGACTCTATGGTCTTTTTCCGCGTTCTGCATCTTGCAAAAAAGAACCGGGGAACTTGAGCCTTGATCTGTTAGCCTTGATTGGCCCTCGGGATACCTAAAAAGAACCACTGTACCTGACCCCCTGGTCTTTATG
Source organism: uncultured Alkaliphilus sp. (assembly GCA_964403395.1). Taxonomy (GTDB): domain Bacteria; phylum Bacillota; class Clostridia; order Peptostreptococcales; family Natronincolaceae; genus JAAZJW01. The sequence continues at coordinate 7,707 of CAYOGD010000032.1, read as the reverse complement.
GCCTTTGGCAAAAAGAACCACTGTACCTGACCCCCTGGTCTTTTGACCCCCGGGTCTTTTCTTCCCTGGTCTTTTCAAATAATTTAAGTTTGCGCTCGTTTATTTATAAATAATTTAGGGTAAGTAATATTGTGAAAGTAATTTATAGGAGTTTACAAAAAGGAGGAGAGGAAGGTATGAGTAAAAAGTTTTCACATCCGTTTATTCCGAATTCACAACCGGACATCAAGAAACAGATGCTGGATGAATTGGGAATGACAAGCGCGGAAGATATTTTCAAGGAGATACCGGACCATTTGAGGTTCAAAGGCAAATTGGATTTGCCGGAACCGATGGAGTCCGAATACGAATTACGCAGGCATGTAAAAGGTTTGTTAGGTAAAAACTCTAATTGCGAGGACAATATTTCATTTCTGGGTGGAGGTACTTGGCAACATTATGTACCTTCTGTTTGTGACACCATCGCATCCAGAGACGAGTTTTTGACAGCCTATGTCGGCGATGCATATGATGATCACGGCAAATTTCAAGCTCTTTTCGAATTTCAAAGCATGATAGCCGAACTGGTCGGCATGGATTGTTCGGGTACACCTACATTCGATTGGGCGAATGCGATTGGAATATCATGCCGCATGGCGTCCAGAAAAACCGGTAAGCGCGAAGTTATTCTTCCCGAAAATATCAGCCCCGGAAGATTGGCTGTTGTTAAAAATTATCTAAAACCGGAAATCAAGATCACAATGGTCAAGAGTGAAAAGAAAACAGGTTTAATGGACTTGGATGATCTAAAATCAAAGATAAATGACAAGATAGCCGCCGTTTATTTTGAAAATCCCACATATTTAGGAGTTATAGAAACCCAAGGAGCGGAAATTTCAAAACTAACCCATGAGGTGGGCGCGGAGGTTATAGTCGGATGCGACCCTTCGTCATTGGGTGTCCTGGAGGCACCGGCAAATTATGGCGCAGATATAGTTTGCGGAGAGATTCAGCCACTTGGGGTACATATGCAGTACGGTGGGGGATTAGGAGGATTTGTTGCAACAAGGGATGAAGAGGAATATGTTGCGGAGTATCCGCAGTTGTTATACGGAATTACAACTACCCTGAGCGAAGGCGAATACGGGTTTGGAGAAGTCGCTTACTATAGAACTTCTTATGCCTCGAGGGAAAAAGCCAAGGACTATGTCGGAACCCAAGCCGCTCTACACGGCATCACCGCAGCGGTTTATCTTGCATTGATGGGCCCACACGGGATGAAGGAACTTGGAGAGGGGATCATGCAGAGAGTGAGCTACGCGATCGATAAGATTTCAAAGATAAAAGGTGTAAAATTAGCACTTGATGGCTGCAATTTCAAGGAATTTGTAATAGATTTCAATGGAACGGGCAAGTCTGTTGCTGAAATAAATCATGAATTAAAGGGAAGGAACATCTTCGGAGGAATAAATCTGAAGAAGGATTTCCCTGACCTCGGAGAGAGCGCCCTATATTGCATTACAGAGGTGCATACAAAAGAGGATATTGACAAGTTGATTTTCGCATTGCAGGAGATAGTCGCTTAATAATTCGAATGCATGTAAGGAACCTTAGGGAAATGTCATTCCGGATAAATATTAAGAATCCTAGGAAAATGCGATTTCGAACGCATGTGAGGAACCTTAGGGGAATATCATCCTGTGAACATATGAATATAAACAATAAATCTATCGGGATCCTTCGTGGACCGAACTTATATTGCCATCTCAGGATGACAGAAACGGGGATACCATTTCAAACACATAGCAAGCTAATGTTATCATTTGATATAGATCAATTCGAAAGGAGAGTTAAAATGAGTTTTGTAAAGATAAAGGAAAATTTCCAACAGGCACGATGGAACGAGCCGATAATATATGAAAAATCGAGACCCAATGTCCGCGGGATAATACCTCCAAAGGCGGATAAGGAGATTGTAGACTCCGTAGGCGATGTATTAGCTAAATTGCCGGACGGGGTTCGAAGAAAGGAACTCCCTAATCTGCCGGAATTATCGCAAAAACATGTGCTATCACATTATATTCGATTGTCTCAGGAAACCTTAGGGGCCAATCTTGGCAACGATATAAGCGAAGGCACGTGCACAATGAAATATAACCCCAGAGTCAACGAGGACCTGGTAGCCGAAACAGATTTTGCCGAATTGCACCCGCACCAGGATGAGGACACTGTGCAGGGGATTCTGGAGATATACTATAAATTTCAAAACGTTGTAAAAGAAGTCTCCGGTTTGGACAGGTTCACATTGCAGCCGGGCGGAGGAAGCCAGGCGATCTATACCGCTGCTTCTGTTGTGAGGGCATATTGGGAAGATAAGGGCGAAGCGGATAAAAGAGACGAGATAATAACAACTATATTTTCACATCCCGCTGATGCGGCAACACCGGCAACTGCAGGGTTTAAGATAATAACTATTTATCCTGACGAACGGGGGCTTCCGGATATCGAGGCTTTGAAAGAAGCTGTCTCGGAGAGAACCGCGGCTATCTTTATGACCAATCCTGAGGATTTGGGAATGTATAATCCGAGGGCCGATGAGTTTGTAAAAATTGTACAAGGCGTCGGGGGATTGTGTTTCTATGATCAGGCAAATGCCAATGCATTCTTGGGAGTGGCCAGGGCAAAAGAAGCGGGATTTGACATGTGCCATTTCAATGTACATAAAACCTTTGGAACACCGCATGGATGCTCGGGGCCGGCCTGCGGAGCCCTCGGTGTCAAGGAGGAACTGGCAAAATATTTACCGGTGCCACTGGTAGAATATGACGGTGAAAAATATTACTTGGATTACAGCAGTGAAAAATCCATAGGCAAAGTCAGAGATTTTGTCGGCATCTCCGGCGTTGTGTTGAGAGCCTATGCCTGGACTATGGCAATGGGAGCGGAAGGGTTGCGCGAATGTGCCGATGTATCTGTAATCAACAATAATTATCTGGAGAAAAAAGTGCTTGCAATTCGTGGAATTTCCAGTGCATATCAAGGCAATGATGTCATCAGGCAGGAACAGATAAGGTACAGTTTTGAAAAACTGCAGGAAGAAACCGGAATAGGTTCGGACGATATGAACGCCAGAATAGTGGATTATGGAATCCCCAGTTTCTGGTCAAGCCACCATCCATGGTTGATTCCCGAGCCCATGACTTTAGAACCTTGTGAAACATACTCCAAGGATGATATAGATGAATATGCTGCTGTGCTGCAGAGGCTCTCGGATGAGGCCTACTCAGATCCTGAAATATTAAAAACAGCGCCGCACAACTCATCTTCATACAGGCGTAACGATGAGGAATCACTGGACGACCCGAAAAAATGGGCGACTACCTGGGCGGCTTATTTGAAAAAACATAGATAAATTGCCTGGTTACTTGGGTTGTCTGTTTAAAAAATCATGGATAAAATGATTAGTTATCCGGGCTGCTCATTTAAAAGGCACAGATAAAGTGATTGTTATCTAAGTTGCTTATTTGAAAGAACGTAGATAAAGTGGACAACTATATGGATTGTTGCCTAAAAAATGTGGGCAAAGTAATTAACCATACAGGATGCTTATTTAAGGGAATGTAAACAAGGTGGATAAATACAGGAGCTGCTTATTTTAAAAATAGATAACATATGATTTTCTGTTAGATAGGTTGGCTTGAACTTTTGTTTAAGCCAACTTATTTGGTGTATTATAAGAATTAACCGGAATAACAGATTAATTTTGAGATATTACAAAGAGACGGGAAGTGACTTTATGAAAAAAATAGGTTTAATCGTCAACCCCATCGCCGGAATGGGAGGGAGCGTAGGTTTAAAAGGCAGCGACGGTTTAGAAATATTAAAAAAAGCGAGAGAACTTGGGGCAAAGCCTAAATCATCATACAGAACTTCACAAGCATTAGAAAAGCTTTTCCCGTTTAAAGATAAGGTAGAGATAATCACGTATCCCGGTGAAATGGGGGAGAACGCAGTAAGAGCCTGCGGTCTGGAACCCACGGTGATAGGTGCAATAGACAAAGACAACACAACCCCACAGGATACTAAAAATGCCGCCCGTGACATGAAAGAGCTGGGTGTGGATTTGATATTATTTGCAGGAGGTGATGGAACGGCCAGGGACATTTACGATTCAATAGGTATCGACATTCCGGCCTTGGGGATTCCAACCGGAGTGAAAATTCATTCCGCTGTTTATGGACAGAACCCGGGAAGAGCGGGGGAATTGGTATCACTCTTTGTGCAGGACAAAGTGATTGAATTTAAAGAGCAAGAAGTTATGGATATCGATGAAGAGGCTTTTCGTGAAGGCAGGGTTACGGCCAGATTGTACGGTTATCTCAAAGTCCCCTTCGAAAAGAGATTTGTTCAGAGCAGGAAATCGGGCGGGATAAAAACCGAGGCGGCTGCATTGGAGGGTATAGCTCACTATATTATAGATTCTATGTCAGATGATTATATTTACATAATCGGCCCGGGGACCACTACCCGTTTGATCATGGAAAAATTGGGATTGCAAAACACCCTGTTGGGTGTGGATGTGGTATATAAGAAGAAACTCATAGCGAACGATGTGAGCGAAAATAAACTGTTGGATTTAATAGATGATAAAAAAGCAAAGATCATTCTCACCATTATCGGAGGCCAAGGGCATGTTTTCGGACGTGGGAATCAACAATTGAGCCCGGCCGTTTTAAATCGGGTACAAAAAGAAAACATCATTGTTATATCAACGAGAGAAAAACTGAACACGATCTTCGGAAGCCCGATGCTTATCGATACCGGCGACAGCGAAACAAACAACATGCTGGAGGGATACTATAAAGTTGTGGTGGGATACGAAGACTTTGTAATGTACAAAGCCATGTCCTAAGCTGGCAAGGGTGGCAAGGGGACGCTTTGTTTGCCATCTTTTTGTGGCAGCGTAAAAAAGGCTACGGCATCAGATCTCCTGGTTTTTCGGCCCCCGGGTTCTTTTATGGTGTTCGGGCTCCGTGGTTCTTCGAGGATGCCGATGAAAAAGACCACGGTGTCAGACCCCTTGGTTTTTCAGTTCTTTTTTGGTTTTTTGATATCTCTGATAACTTCCCCTGATGCCCCTAAGTCGTACAAGTTATTTAAACATTTAAATGGATAGACAGTCATATTTTATGGTATAATTAAACGGTATAAAATGTGGGTGACATGTGAAGCTGGCAAGTGGAGTGGCATGGCAAGGGGACGCCAGACTGTCATGGCAAGGGGACGCTTTGTTTGCCATCTTTTTGCGGCAGCATAAAAAAACCGCGGTGTTGGGCTCCATGGTTCTTTGAGGATTTTATATTTCTCATTCACATCATCGAATCTCTTTTTGGTGTTGGGCTCCATGATTCTTTGGGGATGCCGATAAAAAGAACCACGGTGTCAGACCCCCCGGTTTTCGGTGTCAGACCCCCAGGTTTTTCGGAAGGGGTTATTTAAAAAATCGCGGGAGAGGGGAAAGGAAAATGAGGCCTAAATTTTGTGAAAAATGCGGTAATAAATTATCTGAAAAAGACATATTTTGTGAACGTTGCGGTTGGAGAATCGTCGGTTATGATGAGACCACAAACCATGAGGCAGCTACGGATTATGACAGTGCCATGAATCATGACGGATCTGCGGACAATGATAAGTCCATAGTCCATGACAAGGTAGAGGGTGACGATCGAATCACTGATCATGCCAAAGCCACGGGCCGTGATAAAGCCACAGCCTATAGCCCGTCGGAACATGATAAGGCCACAGACCATAGTCCGTCGGACCATAATAAAGCCATAGCCCATAATGGGATCGCGGATCATGATAAATCCACAGCCCATGGCCCGGGAGCCCCTCCGACGGTAGCATCAAGTACTAAAGATCCACCGAAAACGAAAAAGAAGGACTTGCCATTGCCTGTTTTAATCGGGATACTGGTTATTCTTGTGGGTGCTTTTGTTTTATGGAAAACGGTTCTGAAAAGTGCGGAGTTGATGAAACCTCCGCTGGTTTCCGATGCAGGGGTCTTTTTTGCTGATTTCGAGAGGGGCAGTTCCCTATACCGCGTGGATTTAGACGGGAAAAACAAAAAAAGGCTCAGCAAAGATTTTATCAAGGCCATGGACATGGAAGATAATTGGATATACTATTCAAGTATTTTAGGAATTTATAAAATTCGCGACGACGGTACCGATAAAACTCAGCTTTTCGATAAATCGGCGGAATATATTCAGGCTGCGGACAGTTGGATTTATTTTGTTGAAAGCCGTGATTATAATATTTGCCGTATTAGGACGGACGGCACCGGATTTGAACAGATAGGTGACGATTTTGCCTGCGCCCTGAAGCATGAGGCGGGTTGGTTGTATTACAGAAATGCAGATGCCGGCCATTGCATTTTCCGTATTCGTACGGATGGATCCGACCGACAGCAGGTAACTACAGATAAGATCAGTTTTGCTAATTATGACGTCTCGGATGGGGTAGTATATTACAAGGACGATGATTCGGGATACCTTTGCCGTGTCAATGGAGATGGAACCGGAAGGCAAGAGCTGAATGAACATTTTACATATTCTATTGTGGTAAAGGGTGATTGGATTTATTATGGAAGGGAATGGCAGGGACATCCGACTAAGATACGAATTGACGGATCTGAAGAGACAAAAATTAGCGATGATAATATGGAACATCCTGCTATTTTCGGTGATTGGATTTATTATGCCGATTCGAGAAAAGGAGTAGGGCTTTATAAACTCAAGATTGACGGCAGTGAGAAAAAAAAGCTGAGATAACAAGATACGGGAACCCAAAAATGTCCTTCGGAATATACTAAATCAGGGGTACAATTACATCGAAACTACAATAATAGATACCCTTTGCAGATTATCATAAATTATTTAATAAAATAGGGGGGACATTATATGAACCTTTTGCCGGAATCGGAATTAGTTATGATACCGGGCGGAACGCTGATTACCAACACTCCTGAAGAGGGGCGCGCACTGGCAATGATTATAGCCCGCCATACTGTTCACAATATTCAGCCCGATTTAGATATTCTTACATGTGGACGCATGTCATATTCCATAGATCCCGATAGCCTTATCGCCGCAAGCCAGGTTGTTGCTATAGAATTCCAGACCATAGCCGAAGCTAATAATTATTGGCGGCATACTTGTTATTGGGAGCCCTGGGGACACAATGAATTCCGGGCTGAGGATATTTAATCAGCAATCTTGGCCTGACGTGGGATTCTTCAGATGCTTTCAAATTCTGAATTAAAAATATTTAATCAATATTCCCTGCTGGTATTAGATAGCAATCATCAGCGGGGATTATTTTACCAAAGAAAGGGGATATAGATGAGATTATTTATAGCTATTAATTTTGAGGACAAACTAAAAAACGCAGTTCAAAATATGATACAGGACATCAAAAGATATTCCAAACAGGGCAGATTCGTTAAAAATGAACATATGCATCTCACCTTGGAATTTTTAGGAGAAATTCCTCCGGCGAAGGTAGGCCTGATAGAGGGAGCTATGAAAAAAATATCAAATCTGCCGTTTACCCTTGAACTATCCGAAATTGGACATTTTAAAAGGAGGGGCGGCAGTATCTATTGGATCGGTCTTGAAAAAAATAAAGCCCTGCTTAAGATTCAAAGAAGGCTCCACAATCTGTTGC
>CAYOGD010000031.1:0-13585 GCA_964403395.1 uncultured Alkaliphilus sp. | reverse complement strand
ATGTAGGAATAGATTTTACCGGCGGAACCTTGATGGAGATTGAGCTGCATAAATACATACCTGCGAAAGAGATAAGGCAGATCACCGATGAATACGATAAGAGTGCAAATATAGGCATGTTGGGAATCGACAAGACAACAGTTCAGATAAGAATGAATGAGGATTTTAACAACGAAGAGCGCATGGAAATATTTGGGAAGTTCCAGACAAAATATGATTTAGATGATGAGGATCTTTTGAGGGCGGACCAATTCGGCCCCTCTGTGGGAAAAGAGATCAAGAGCAGAGCATTGCTTGCAATTGTGATCTCTGTAATAGGCATGTTGGCCTATATCACCTTCAGATTCGAATTCAGCTTTGCTATATCGGCTATTATGGCACTGACTCATGATATTCTTATTGTGTTGGCCATGTATTCAATCCTTCAGGTGCCTATCAACAGCCCTTTTGTAGCTGCAGTTTTAACTATTTTGGGTTATTCTATCAACGACACAATCGTCATATTTGATAGAATCAGGGAAAATTTCAAATTTACCAAGAAGATCGATTATGAAAAAATAGCCAATGAAAGCATTGCACAGTCATTTACCCGTTCTATAAACACTTCATTGACCACGCTTGTTACTCTAATAGCCCTATATATTTTGGGAGTAGAACAGATCAGGGAATTCGCCCTGCCATTGATAGTAGGGGTTTTAGCGGGAACTTATTCTTCCATATTTATAGCCAGTCCCCTATGGGTTATGGTTAAACAGAGGCAAGGGGGCAGGAAGGTTCGGGTGAAATAAATAATGATGCAAAAAAGATACTGGACATACAATAGGCCGGATGATACAAAAATTGCAGAATTGATGGATAGCTTAGGTATCACAAGGCCGGTTGCAAAAGTTTTATTGAACAGAAAAATAGAAAGTTATGAAGAGGCTGAAAGATTTTTATATCCCCATATAGAACAACTATACGATCCATTTCTTCTTAAAGATATGGATAAAGTTGTTGATAGGGTCAAAAAAGCCATAGGGGATAAGGAAAAAATATGCATATACGGGGATTATGATGTAGACGGTGTTGCTAGCATATCAATTATGCTCAAATATTTCGATTCCATAGGTTACCCTGTTGATTTTTATATACCCGATAGGGCGGAGGAAGGGTATGGATTAAACAACGGAGCCATCGAAGAGATAGTTGATAATGGTACAAAACTCATTATCACGGTGGATTGCGGCATTTCGTCCGTAGAGGGAGTGGATTTTGCCAATAATTTGGGTATAGATATCATCATAACCGATCATCATGAATGTCAAAAAAATTTGCCTGACGCTTATGCAATCATCAATCCTTTGCAGGAAGATTGCAGCTATCCCTTTGACGGGCTCTGTGGCTGCGGTTTGGCTTTGAAACTGATACAGGCCTTAACTCCTGAGGAAGTTTTTAAAAAATCTATATACGAATATTTAGATATTACCGCTATAGCTACGGTGGCTGATGTGGTCCCTTTAATAGATGAGAATAGAATAATAGTGAAAAACGGGTTAGACTGTATAACTAAGAGTAAAAATCTGGGAATACGGGCACTGTTAAATATCAGTGGACTCTCAGATAGGAAATTAAACACGGGGAATATAGCTTTCGGTATTGCACCAAGGATCAATGCTGCAGGCAGAATCGGTGTCGCTCATACAGGTGTTGAATTGTTTACGACCGCCGATGCTGATGAGGCCGTTAAATTGTCCGAATCATTAAATGAGGAGAACAAATATCGCCAACAGATCGAAAAGGATATCTTCAATGAAGCGATAGATATCATTGAAAATGACCCTAAATATGCGGATGAAAAAGTTTTGGTAGTCTATAATAAAAATTGGCATACGGGAGTGATCGGAATCGTCGCTTCGCGTATAGTGGAGAGATACTATAAGCCGGCGGTTGTTTTAGGGATAGAAGATGATACGGCAAAGGGTTCCGCCAGAAGTATTTCAGAATTCAATCTATTCGAATCCATGAGCAGATGCGAGGACCTATTTCTGAAGTTCGGAGGGCATCATCAGGCTGCGGGGCTGTCCATCAGTGTGGATAATTTAGAAATTTTTCGTGAGCGAATCAATATAATTGCCGAGGAAATATTGACAGAAGAAGATTTAGTTCCTAAAATTGCGTATGATGATGTATTACAGATTGAGAGTATCGATGGACGGCTTATAGATGAGCTTGAACGGTTAGAACCTTTCGGTATAGTTAATCCGTCACCTAAATTCGTCATCCGGTCCTCACTTCCCATAAATATGCGAGAAGTGGGTTCCGATGGAAAACATCTGAAATTCAAATTACAATCAGGTAACAACCATATGGATTGTATAGGGTTTGGATTGGGGGATTTTGAAAAAATAATAGGCGGGGACGATAGAGTCGACCTTGTTTTTGTTCCCGAATATAATATATATAATGGGAATCGCAGTATACAGCTCAATATAAAAGATATTAAAGTCACCGAAAGTTTAAATCATAGAGCGCATCCGATATTGAAGGATTATTATAAAAATTTTTTCGTGGGCAAAAATCGCTGCGAAGAAAACAATGCAGTTGCTAAAGTTTCATTCAAGATATTTAAGGGCTGTAAAAATAAATTAGTAAAAAGTAAAATCGAAACAGCAAGTGCGGATAATCCCCTCCTCATACTCGTAAACACATTGAAACAAGCGTATAAACTGTTATCCTCATTGGAATATAGAGAAAATTCCGGAAAAGTAAAGATATCGATCAACTATAATGAACCGGGAAATGACATAGGGGAACGTGAAATTGACGTTGTTATCAACCCTATTGTTGATAAAATAGATTATAAAAGATATAATAGTATTATTCTTTATGATATGTTTTATTTTGCAGAACAGTTGATAACCTTTGTAAACAAAAGCAATAATGAAGATACTATTTTTTTATACAACAATGGCGATGAGGAGGCTAATATTTTTGTTTTGGAAAATATAATACCTTCCAGAGACCAATTGATAGTCATATACAAATATCTCAAAGGTAATGATTTTCATGAGGTTACATTTAAGGAACTGTATAAAAATATTGAACAGGAATACGGTCTAAAAATAAACGAAAAGATGCTTGAGAATTCCTTAACCATATTTTCCGAGGGAAATCTGTTGACTTACAAGCTTAAAAATAATATATATAATGTAAGTATGATAGAACCTGATTGCAAGGTTGACTTAGGCGAGCTGAAGTTTGTGCAATATCTTGAACGGAAAAAACAGCGGCATAAGGATTTTAAAAATACTTGGTTACAATTTGTGACGGGGGGAAATTTTGATGGATTTGAAAAGTAAAATAAGAGAGATTGCCGATTTTCCTAAAAAAGGTGTGAGTTTTAAGGATATTACAACCCTTTTAAAGGACGGTAAAGTTTTTAAGTATCTGATAGATAGGTTGTCCGACCAATTGAGAGATTTAAATATAGATATAATAGCGGCACCGGAGGCCAGGGGATTTTTGATAGGTACGCCTGTTGCGTACAATTTGGGCATCGGATTTGTACCCATAAGAAAACCCGGTAAATTGCCGGCGGAAACAATCAGCTGCGAATATGAACTCGAATACGGTACGGATTTATTGGAAATACATAGGGATGCAATCAAGCCCGGACAGAGGGTTGCTTTACTAGACGACTTGTTGGCTACGGGCGGGACAGTGCTGGCTTCCGCAAAATTGATTGAGGAGCTGGGCGGTGAAGTTGTAACGATCAATTTTATAATAGAACTCTGTTATCTTGATGGAAAAGATGTACTGGAAGGTTATAAGGTGGAGTCGTTGATTCAATATCATGACGAATAAAAATATACTAAGTCGGCCGATTGGAAATATGAGCTGCTAAAAGAGGGTGATTTTATATTATGTTGGAAAACTTAATAAGTAAAATCGAAGAATTTACCCCACATTGTGATGTGGAGCTTATTGTCAAGGCATATAGCTTTGCAGAAAATGCACATCATGATCAGTACAGAAAATCGGGGGAAAGTTATTTCGTTCATCCTGTGGAAGTAGCCAGGATTTTGATAGAGTTGAGAATGGACAGCAGCACCATAGCTGCCGGATTGCTTCATGATGTCATAGAAGATACGGACCATGGATACGATAAGATCAAATCCGAATTTGGGGAAGAAGTAGCTGATTTAGTAGAGGGAGTAACCAAAATAACGCGTTTAAGTTTCAGCTCTAAAGAGGAAAGACAGGCGGAAAATCTCAGAAAAATGATATTGGCCATGGCGAAGGATATAAGGGTTATTTTGATCAAATTGGCCGATCGTCTCCATAATATGAGAACCCTCAAGTACCATAATGGGGAAAAACAAAAGGAAAAGGCTACGGAAACCTTGGAAATATATGTGCCCATAGCCGACAGACTGGGTATTTCAAAGATCAAATGGGAATTGGAAGACTTGTGTCTGAGATATATCGATCCTGACGGATATTACGATTTGGTGGATAAGGTGGCCAAGAAGAGGCAGGATAGAGAGGAATTTATAAATAATATAATAGATAATTTGAAAGTCAAATTAGGTGAACATAATATTGAAAACGAGATAACAGGCAGGCCGAAACATTTTTATAGTATATATAGGAAGATGAAGGACCAGAATAAATCTTTCGAGGAAATTTTTGATTTTATGGCTGTCAGAATTTTGGTGGAAAACGTAAAGGATTGTTATGGGGCATTAGGTGTGGTGCATACAATATGGAAACCCATACCCGGACGTTTTAAAGATTATGTGGCGATGCCTAAGCCTAATATGTATCAATCTTTGCATACCACAGTGATTGGGCCCGAAGGGGACCTTTTTGAAATTCAAATCAGAACGCGAGAGATGCATATAATTGCGGAATATGGTATTGCCGCACATTGGAAATACAAAGAAGGCAAGGGCTATGACGTAGACCAACAGACCGATGAAAAACTGGCATGGTTGAGACAGATGATAGAGTGGGAAAAAGAAGTCAAGGACCCGAAGGAATTCATGGAGTCTTTAAAAATAGATTTATTTACAAATGAAGTATTTGTATTTACTCCAAAAGGAGAGGTTATAAATTTACCTGCGGGATCTACTCCCGTTGACTTTGCCTATAAGATTCACTCCGGCGTCGGGAATACATGTGTAGGCGCGAAAGTAAATGGGCGCATAGTACCGTTGGATTATGAGTTACAAAACAGTGATATAGTTCAAATTTTAACTTCGGCAAGCAGTACGGGCCCCAGCAGGGATTGGTTGAACATTGTTAAGAGCTCTCAAGCCAGGACAAAGATCAGGCAATGGTTTAAAAAGGAGCGCAGAGAAGAAAATATAGATAAGGGCCAAGAGATAATAGATAAAGAGATAAAGAGATTGTCATTAAGCATTTCACAATCCTCCCTTCACAAATTATTGGGGAGTATGGCGAAAAGGCTGGGTTTTTCCAGTGCTGAGGATCTATACGCTGCAATCGGCTATGGGGGAATAGCATTGACCCAAGTGATGCCGAAAATCAAGGAAGTTGCCCGCAAAGAAATGATTCAAGACAGTGTAGAAAGGCCCAAGGACTATGTACCGAAAGAGGCCGTCAAGAAGAAGAAAGAAAGCCCCAGCCAAGGTGTCAGGGTTAAGGGGATAGACAATATAATGGTTCGATTTGCTAAATGCTGTAACCCTGTTCCCGGTGATGATATTATGGGATATATAACCAGGGGGCGGGGGGTTTCAATTCATCGCAAGGACTGTTTGAATTTAGCAAATACCGAAGATGCCAAGGAGCGGTGGGTAGAAGTAGAATGGGATGTAGAAAAACCTACGGATTTTCAAGTGGAAGTGCAGATCAAGGCAGTAGACCGTAAGGGGCTTTTATCCGATGTGACGACGGTATTATCCGAGATGAAAATATCTATCACTTCTTTAAATGCACGGACAGTAAAGGATCAAACAGCTATACTTAACTTGGTTTTAGAAGTTAACGATACAAAACATTTGGAGAAACTGATGCAGAAATTAAAAAATCTGAAAAGCATCATAAATATATCCAGAGTAACGGCTTAGTTGGGAGTTGATATTATGAGAGCCGTGGTTCAAAGAATATCCCAAGGGAAGATAGTTGTAGATGAACAGGTTTCAGGTGCTATCGATAAAGGATTGCTGGTTTTTTTAGGTGTGACAGGGGAAGATACGATTGAAGATGCAAGATACATGGCTGAAAAAATTGTAAATTTGAGGATCTTTGAAGATGGCGATGGAAAAATGAATTTGTCCGTCATAGATGCGGCGGGGGAGCTGCTGGTTGTCTCTCAATTTACCCTTTTTGGAGACTGCAGAAGGGGCAGGCGCCCAAGCTTTACAGATGCTGCACCGCCGGAAATGGCTGATGAGCTTTATGAAATTTTTATAGATGAATGCAAGAATTTAGGAGTAAATGTTGAAACAGGCGTATTTCAAACTCATATGGCGGTCCACTCAATCAACGATGGGCCGGTAACCATACTTGTAGATAGTAAAAAAATATTTTAATTTCGATGGAGGGATTTTAATGTTTTTAGAAAGGATTCCGGCTGGAATATATGCTGTTAATTGTTATGTATTAGGAGATAAGGCGACCAATAAAGCCCTTGTTATCGACCCGGGCGGTGATGTGGACCGAATCCTTAAATTGTTGGAGGATAATGATTTAAAATTGGAATACATCATATTGACCCATGCTCATGTGGATCACATAGGCGGGGTGGAGGAGCTCAAAAACAGAGCCGGCGTTCCCGTATATATGCATAGGGATGATCTGTATATGCTGATGGACAGCGTAGCTAATCAATCTGTTGCTTTAGGCGGGCCGGCCGTGGAAGCCGAAACCGATAATTTTATAAAGTTTGTGGAAGACGGAGATATATTGAAATTAGGTGGGTTGGAGTTATCCATTATTCATACACCGGGGCATACGGAGGGTGGTATATCTATCCTGGTAGACAGATTTATTTTTACAGGGGATACATTGTTTGCCGGTTCCATAGGAAGAAGCGATTTAGAAGGCGGGAACGAAGAGAAATTGATGGATTCACTCAGGAATAAATTGTTTACATTGGATGATGATTTAACTGTTTTACCCGGGCATGGGCCGGCTACCACTATGAGAGTTGAAAAGACCACCAACCCCTATGTAGAATAAAAATGAGGAAGATAATCAGAATCATATGCAAGGGTCATAATTATGAATATGAAGTGAGAGAATTATTGAAGATGTTTTTTGATCCAAGTACGATAGAAATCATATTTATTGACTCGAAAAAATGTGATGATCACAACAATAGAATTATTTCAGAAGGGATTTTGTTGATCACTGAATTAAATATTGAAAATAACAGGGCTGTTGCCGTGTCTGTCATAGATGGGAAAGAACAGGTTATGGAAACAGAATTGGACAGTGATGATGAAAACGAGATAAAGAGATCGACCAAAAGGATTGTCAAGAAAAGCCTTTTTAAGCTTTTGAATAAAATTACGGATGCAAAGGTCCCCTGGGGAATTTTGACCGGGATCAGGCCTACTAAGATCGTTCACAGTTTATTGGAAAAAGGTTTGGATGAAGAAGAGATTTTATCAATTTTGATAGATGAATATTATATCGACAATGATAAGGCTATGTTATTATTGAATATAGCCAAAATAGAACATGGATTTGTATATCCTATAGATGAGAAAAAGATCAGTCTGTATATCGGCATACCTTTTTGCCCGACCAGATGCCTGTACTGTTCTTTTCCGTCAAACTCATTGAAAGAGTATTCGCATCTGTTGGATGATTATGTGGATACCCTGTGCAAAGAGATTGAGGGTGTAGCCGGGCCGATAAAAAATACAGGCAAAAAAGTACAAACTATCTATATGGGCGGTGGGACACCAACCACACTTTCCATCTCTCAGTTTGCATCTATATTTGATACGATCAGACGGGCTGTGGATTTGAATTATCTTGAGGAATTCACCGTGGAGGCAGGCAGACCGGACACGCTTGATTATGAGAAGCTCATCTTTTTAAAAGGAGAAGATGTCACCCGGATAAGCATCAACCCGCAAACTATGAACAATCTAACTTTAGAGGCGATAGGAAGAGGGCATACGGCAGAAGAAATAATCGAATCCTATAAGATGGCGACGGGGATCGGATTTGAAAACATCAATATGGATATCATAATCGGATTGCCGGGTGAAAATAGCAGCCATGTGAGGCATACGATGGAGCAGTTGCAAAAACTTTCGCCTTCCAATCTTACTGTCCATACATTGGCTGTCAAGAGAACATCAAGATTAAGAGAGATAGAAAAAGATTACAGTTTATCCGCTCAACAGGAAGTGATGGATATGCTCGATATCACACAAAACTATGCCGAATCCATGGGATTGAGGCCATATTACATGTATAGGCAAAAGCATATGGTAGGTAACCTTGAAAATATAGGTTATGCGAAACCCGGATATGAATGTATATATAATATTCAAATCATGGAGGAGAAGCAGACTATAGTTGCCCTAGGTGCCGGAGCAGTATCCAAATTTACATTTCCGAAGGAAAACAGGCTGGAAAGGGTGCCGAATGTTAAAGATTTAGAGCATTATATAAAGCGTATAGACGAAATGATAGGCAGAAAAACAAAATTTATGGGGTAGTTATCGGATAGATGCAAGATTAAAATCAAACCTCTCGTACCTTATATTTTGGGGATGCAGGGGTTTTTATTCATATAAAGGCGTCAATCATGTGGAATGAAGGGAGAAGGTTTGATGATACAAAGACCAAAGGGTACGGAAGATGTCCTGCCCAAGGAAATATATAAGTGGCATTACGTGGAAGATGTAATAAAAAAAGTAGCAAAGAATTTTGGATATGAGGAGATAAGGACTCCTATTTTTGAACATACCGAACTTTTCGAACGGGGGGTCGGTGATACTACGGATGTAGTCGAGAAAGAGATGTATACATTTACAGATCGTGGAAACAGGAGTGTCACATTAAAACCTGAGGGGACGGCACCGGTAGCGAGGGCGTTCATAGAACATAAACTCTATGCGGATACACAACCTGTAAAGATGTTCTATATCACACCGGTCTTCAGATATGAAAGGCCCCAGGCAAGAAGATACAGGCAGCATCATCAATTTGGCGTTGAGGTTTTCGGTTCTCCCAATCCTTCCGCCGATGCCGAAGTGATCAATTTGGCCATGACGGTTTATAAAACCCTTGGGGTTAAAGATCTTGAACTCAGAATAAACAGTGTGGGCTGTTCGAAATGCAGGGCGGAATACCACAGAATACTCAAACAATACCTGGGGGATAGATTGGACAAATTATGTACAACCTGTAGAGGGAGGTTTGAGCGCAACCCTATGAGGGTTATTGATTGCAAGTCAAATGCCTGCCAAGCCGAGCTGATGGAAGTGCCCCTTATTTTAGATCACATCTGCGACGAATGCAGGGATCATTTCGAAGCTCTGAAGAAATACCTTGAGATATTGAAATTAGAATATGTGGTGGATCCCAGAATCGTTCGCGGACTGGACTATTATACTAAAACCGCATTTGAGATCATCAGCGATGAAGTGGGCAAAAGAGGGACCGTATGCGGTGGCGGAAGATATGATAAACTTGTGGAAGATTGCGGCGGGCCCGATACACCCGGTGTGGGTTTTGGAATGGGCCTGGAAAGGACCATATTGACATTGGAAAATAAAGGCATAGAGATCCCCAAACCGGCGGGGCCGGACGTATTTATAGTGACAATCGGCGATGGGGCATCCTATGAGGGTTTTAAATTATTGAATCAACTCAGAAACGCCGATTTGGTTGCGGATATGGACCATTTGGGCCGCAGTGTAAAGGCACAGTTTAAATATGCCGATAGATTGATGGCCGGCTATACGATTACGATAGGGGAGGAAGAATTATCTAAAGGAACAGTAAAACTGAGAAATATGACCGATGGAAGAGAGATGGAAGTAGCATCGGATGATATAATTGACGTACTTAAGCAAAATATTCTATGCAATAGGGGGTAATCTTGTGAAATTAAAGAGGACGCATATGTGCGGGGTTTTAAGCAAAAAGGACATCGGTGACGAGGTAGTATTGTCAGGTTGGGTACAGAGGAGGAGGGACTTAGGCGGTTTAATATTTGTGGATTTGAGGGATATAACCGGCATAATGCAGATCGTGTTTGATAATGATATATCCCAAGTTGCTTTCAAAAATGCGGAACAATTAGGTTCGGAATATGTTATCACCATAAAAGGAAAGGTTTATGAGAGGGAATCCATAAATCCCAATATGCCGACCGGCGAGATAGAAGTTTTTGCGGAAGAGATGGAGATTCTAAGCCAATCCGAAACACCGCCCATATATATCAGAGATGATGACGATGTTTCGGAAAATTTAAGGCTTAAATATAGATATTTAGATTTAAGAAAATCTGCAATGCAGGGCAATTTGATGCTGCGGCATAAAACAGCTCAGGTTGTAAGAAATTTCTTGAGCGATGAGGGATTTTTGGAGGTGGAGACACCGATGTTGACAAAAACAACCCCCGAAGGTGCGAGGGATTATCTGGTGCCCAGCAGGATAAACCCGGGTAAATTCTATGCATTACCCCAATCACCCCAATTATTCAAACAACTTTTAATGGTATCGGGTATGGAAAAATATTTTCAGATAGTAAAATGTTTCAGGGACGAGGACCTCAGGGCGGACAGGCAGCCTGAGTTTACTCAGATTGACCTGGAAATGTCCTTTGTTGATATAGATGATGTGATAGAAGTAAATGAAAGATTGTTACAGAAGATATTCAAGGAAATATTGGATATAGATATACATTTACCTATAGAGAGAATAACTTACAGAGATGCGATGGAACGTTTCGGCTCCGATAAACCGGATGTTAGATTCGGTTTTGAATTAGTGGATCTGAGTGAAACAGTAAAAGACTGCGGATTTAAAATATTTGCATCCGCTGTTGAAAAGGGCGGGGCTGTTAAAGCCATTAATATTAAGGGGCATGGGGACAAATTCAGCCGAAAAGATATCACAAAGCTTGAGGATTATATAAAAGATTACGGTGCAAAGGGGCTTGCCTGGGTTAAAATAACCGGTGACGGAGTCACATCTCCCATCGCCAAGTTTTTTACAGATGAGGAGATGGAATCCATATTGGAGGCCACAGATGCATCGGAGGGTGATTTGATACTATTTGTTGCAGATAAAATGCAGATAGTGCATGATTCGTTGGGGCATCTGAGAGTAGAGGTTGCTAAGAGATTGGACATGCTCAATAAAGATGAATTTAAATTGGTCTGGGTAACGGAGTTTCCGCTGTTTGAATATGATGAGGAAGAGGGCCGTTATGCGGCAAAACATCACCCCTTTACCTCACCTATGGATGAGGATATAGAAATCATGGAATCGAACCCGGATAAGGTCAGAGCCAAGGCATATGATATTGTACTCAACGGCCATGAAATTGGAGGAGGAAGTATAAGAATTCATACATCCGAACTTCAACAAAAAATGTTCGGAGCGCTGGGTTTCACCGAAGAAGAGGCGCGGGAAAAATTTGGATTTTTATTGGATGCATTCGAGTATGGGACACCGCCCCATGGCGGAATTGCTTATGGGCTGGACAGATTGGTGATGATCCTGGCAAAAGAAGACAACATAAGACAGGTGATAGCCTTCCCCAAAACTCAAAATGCCACCTGCCCGCTGACAGATGCTCCAACTTTTGCAGATGAAAAACAATTAAATGAATTGAATATAGCCGTGATAAAGGATAGGGACTGATATCACATTAGGCACAAAGGAGATAAAAAACAAGGAGATAAAAAACCATGTCGCATCCTTTTTCAAGAACGGAATTATTGATAGGGGCCGAAGGGCTTAAAAAATTGAAAAATAGTAAGGTGGCTATATTCGGCATAGGGGGAGTGGGGTCCTCCGTAGCTGAGGCACTGGCAAGAAGCGGCGTATATACGCTTATACTGATAGATGATGATCATATATGTTTAACCAATATCAACAGGCAGGTACACGCACTGCACAGCACCGTAGGCAAATCGAAGGTAGAAGTGATGAAAGGACGTATTTTGGATATCAATCCGAAGGCAACAATCATAACATATAAAGAATTTTATGACAGTGAAAATGCGGAAAAATTGTTGTATAATGATTATGATTATGTAGTAGATGCAATCGATACGGTCGATTCTAAACTGGATTTGATTGAAAGATGCAAAAAATACGGTATCCCAATCATAAGTTCCATGGGTATGGGTAATAAATTAGACCCGACCAAATTAGAGGTATCGGATATTTATGATACATCCGTCTGTTCTTTGGCGAAGGTGATGCGCAGGCAGCTGAGAAAGAGGGGGGTTAAGGACCTAAAAGTCGTATATTCAAAAGAATGTGGCAATGCACCGGGCGGTGATGCACCGGAGACGGCTTCTGCTGCATCTCCATCGGAGGACGGCGGAACCTGTGAGGCAAAACGCCGGATTTTAGGCAGTGTACCCTTTGTACCCCCCGCCGCCGGATTGATCATGGCTTCTGAAGTAGTTTACGACTTAATCCATGCCGATACACCGGCACTCTAATAGCTGACTTCTAATCCGGCACACCGGCACGCCGATTTCTGATTTCCAGTTGGCACACCGATATCCGACTTCCAAGAGTTAGGAGGAAAAAACAATGAAACAAAGTGGAATTATTATATCAATTAATGATGATAGAGCAAAAGTGATGCTGCAGAGACAAACATCCTGCGGCGATTGCAAAGCATGTAAAATGGGCAGAGAGGATGCTAAAATAGAGGTAGATGCTATCAATTCCGTCAATGCAAAAATAGGGGACCATGTTGAGATAGATATGGAACATCAGAGTTTTTTATCTGCTGCTTTCATAGTATATCTCTTGCCGTTGATTGCCCTCATCGGGGGAATATTCATAGGAAATATGATTTTGAACATGGCCGGAATGACGGAATACAAGGATCTTGGTTCAGGCCTATTCGGACTTCTATTAACGGCAGTGGCATATATCATCATCAGATCCAAGGAAAAATCATTTAAATCAAATAAAAAATTTGTCCCCACCATCACGGGTATCTTAAACAAATAAAATTTGAATAAAAAACATTATAAATAACAGGTAAGCGGTTGTTGATGGCGATTGCTTGCCTGTTATTTATCATCAATCATATTTGTTTAATCGATAGGGTTCGAGACTGCTGAAAAGGTCCTGATCTTGCGAAAATGTTGGAAATGTCATTCTGAGCTGCGAAGAATCTCGGTTTTTAGTCATTCGGAGATTTTTTATTTCACTTCGTTCATTCAGAATGATATAATTCGGAATTTTTTCAGCGGTCTTGTAGTATTCTATTTTCGTTCTGTTTAATCGACCGGATGCTGCCTCTGCCTTCTATAGGTATTTATCGAGAGCATTATGACCAATGCACCGGCGATTGCCATGGATATTAAAAATGTCTCACTCCCGTAGTGGGCGACCTTATCAAATTGTT
>CAYOGD010000030.1:0-13699 GCA_964403395.1 uncultured Alkaliphilus sp. | reverse complement strand
TGCTTTACAATAAAATAATTTTTTCAGCGTGGAAGATGTCAAACGAAACGTCAGATTGTGCCTTTCCCGGCGCCTTGGCATTGAATTCCTACTAAGTAATGAGGAAAAAATATTCTGTTAAAAGGGGTGGTTTTGTGGTATAATATGCCTGATCATACCTCAGTGCTCCATGGGCCTGAGGCTATTTTGTCAGAAAAAAGAACCTTTTTTTATAAAAGTGGGTATAATATATATAAGAAATATTAATTAAAGGAGGGATAGGAATGGCAACATCATCCTTTAATAAGGACTTTACTTTAGATACTAAAAAGGCTGTGGAGTCATTCGAAAGAATAATTTCCACTCCGGTTAAGAGTTTAAAAATAAGTAAAGACTTATTGTCACCTGAGAAGGAAAGGCGAGGTGAAGACAAATTAAAACAAATGTTATCTCGCTAAAAAGATTGATAGAAATGAGTGACGAGAATAAAATACAGGAGCTCATTTCTATTTTTTATTGTGAAAAAGATAAAGATGTAGAAAATTTCTTAAAAGACAAATCAATAATATTTGAAAAATTAGGTAAAAGTAGGACCTATTTTATATATGATGAAAATGCAGAGGAATTTAATATACTAGCTTATTTTACCTTGGCTATGCAAGTTTTAAAAGTTCCGGAGGAATTATTATCAGGCCGGAAAACAAAGCTTTTAGATGGATATGGGTCCAAAATAAAAGGCGAGAAAATTACTGAATTCCCAACTATTTTAATTGGACAAATTGGTAAAAATGATTTATATAAGGAATTAATATCCGGGAAAGAAATAATGGAGTATTGTATCTTATTAGTATTAAGAGGACAAGCCACATTGGGTGGAAGAATTATTATGTTGGAATGCAAGGATATACCCTACATAATTAATTTATATGAAAAGTTTGGATTCCAAAAGTTAGAAAGAAATTACGAAGATGATGAATTTTTGCAGATGATAAAAATACTTGATGCTGACGAAATAATTAATCCGGAAGAGGTCGGTTAACATAATTTCAATAAAATATGCTACAATCCATCTATAAAAACAAAAAGGAATGGAAGTCAATTTCCATCTAACCTGGAGGTATTATCATAGATGAAGAAAATGTTATTAGGAGCAACTCTCTTCGTTGCAGTCTGTATATTTGGTCGATGAGAGCTAGGGGGCGTGCTCTTCGGGTTTTGGGCGGGTGTCCGACTGTGTGGATTCAGGTGCAGGATTTATTTGGGTTTGGGGTTCCGATACATTTGGTGAAACGCTAACTAATATGAACTTTTGTATAGCCGGTAAAGACAAGAGGATGTCAAAGTAATGTCATAAAGCTAAGGTGCAAAAAATCTCCCCTTAGAGGGAACTAGAAAATATTATAAATAGATAGCATTACAACAGAAAAAAAGTGTTTCATTTTAATTTGCAATTAGCGATAAATGAAGTTAAAATATATTCAGATTCACCTGATAGACAAATTATGATATAATATGAGTATATAAATAGAGCAAAAAGAGGTGTTGTTATGGAATTAAATATTAGGCCATCGGCAGATCTAAGAAATAAATATAATGAAATATCTAAACAGTGCAGGGAAACTAGAGAGGCTGTGATTATTACCGTAAACGGTCGTGGTGATACAGTTGTTCTTGGATTACAGGATTACAAACAAATGAAAGCAGAACTAGAATTGCTTCGAACCCTTGCAGAAGCGGAAGATGATGTACAAAATGGGCGGATAGGCCTTATGCAGAAATCTTTAGATACACTTCGTGAATCCTTAGTAAACAGAAAGAATAAAAATGTATAAGATCATGAGAACAGACAAAGCAGAAGATCAGCTGAGGAATATAATCTATTACATCGCAGATGATTCAGGCAGCGTTGATATTGCCCTCAAATATTTGGATAAAATAGAAGAATCCATTAATCGTTTAAAACAGTTTCCTAATTCAGGAAGTATACCCGGATATTCTATTTTGAAAAAACAGGGTTATAGAGTAATCATTGTGGAGAAACATCTTATATTTTATAAAGTAAATGAGGGAAATAAGGCAGTTATCATTTATGCTATAGTTGACGGAAGAAGAGAATATCAAAATTTAATATAGTCAGGTTTTAGAGTCCTAAGCTCTATAGTTTTAACTGTAGGGCATTTTTTATATTTATAAGGGCATAAGAAATTTCATGGCGCACAGATACCGGGATCCGGATACTGGATATAGGTATAGTATGGGAAACTGTTGTATAGATATATCCCTGTTATATAATTGGGTATATCATTTAATGACTTGGCGTATCCAGTCGCTTGATTTTAATCTCTTCACCGAAAACGCGGTTTTAGTTATCTCCTCCAAGACAAGCATCAAAACCACCATCTCTATCGGAAGCCTCAATACAAAAGAACCTAGAAATGCCAAGGGCACCCCTATACACCACATAGTTAAGGTTTCTATTTTGAGGGCATAACCCGTATCGCCGCCACCTCTTAAAATTCCTACAATAACAACCGCACTGGTTAATTTTATAACTACTGTGGCGGACATAATATATAATATCCTCAATGCACTTCTGTATACTTCCTCGGAAATATTAAAAAAGGAAAGTATGGTAGGAGT
This sequence comes from uncultured Alkaliphilus sp., assembly GCA_964403395.1. Classification (GTDB taxonomy): domain Bacteria; phylum Bacillota; class Clostridia; order Peptostreptococcales; family Natronincolaceae; genus JAAZJW01. Next base: position 11,080 of record CAYOGD010000030.1, on the reverse strand, counting down.
GGTGAGGGCAAGTATAATTCCCGTCAAAATTCCCGAGATCACGGAAAGTTTTAAAAAACGCCTGCTGTAGAGCTGTCCCTCTTCTATATTGCCGGCCCCGACCTGATTTCCTATCATCACCGCGGCACTGTGGGCTATACCGAAGGTAAACACCATGAAGACGTTTTGAACCGTGGTTGTGATCTGTATTGCAGCCATGGCCTGTGTACCTAAATAGCCGTAAGCGATGGCATAGATCACCATAGCCAGCGCCCAAAATATATCATTTATAACGACAGGGGTAATAGTCCTGGCGGCCCTTCGCACAAAGTTCCTGCTGATATCGGTCATCTGTTTCCATTTGGCAGCTAAAACTCCTTTTTTAGCATATATATATGATACCAAGACCACGGCCTCAACTATCCTGGCTATAAGGGTGGCGATAGCTGCGCCCTTTACACCCATGGCGGGAAAACCTAAATGGCCGAATATAAAGATATAATTTAATGTTGCATTCGTTATCAGTGCTATAACACTGACCAACATGGGTGGGACAGCATCTTCAATACATCGGGACGACACTCCATAAGCGAAAGATATACCGGTAAAGATATAGCTTATAGAAATTATTTTTAAATAATCGACACCTAATTCTATTACATAGGGGTCCCTGTTAAACAGCTTTATTATTGTCTGCGGTATTAAAAGCGCTATTATTGTGAAAAGAATTGAGGAAAATATACTGGCAATGAGGCTGAGCCCCAGGGTTTTTTGTATATATTCTTCATTTTTTTGTCCCCAATATTGGGATATAAATACTCCGGCACCGCTGGTTAAACCGATTATCAGAAGATTAAATAAAAAAAAGTATTGGTTCGCGATTCCTACGGCTGCAATTTCTACCTCTCCTAATTTTCCTATCATAATGGTATCTATCATATTTATAGAGGTCGTAATCAAGTTTTGTATAACAATCGGTATTGCTAATTTTAACAGTGTACCGTAAAAGTCTGATTGTTTTGTTTTTACAATCTGTAGATTTTTTGTCATAGTTGCATTACCTTTCATACCAAGTGTTAACTGAGGTGTTCCTGTTGCTTTGCTCTTTAAAATATTATACCATAAAAACATCATATATATTTTATACAATTAATTGAACATCTTGTGGCCATACAGAGCAAAAAATATGGGGTTAAAAGGCAATTCAGAGACAAAACTGCCGGTATGGAGAAAACCCCTATAGTTTTTAGTATATGTATTTATTACCACTTTTTTCTACAATCAACTTGACACCTGTAATGTCGAAATCCATTGACAAATCGGTAATTATATTATAAAATAAGATAAAATTTCATAACTCTCCGAATCTTTTATCCTACGGCTGTTTATCATCTATGGATATCGGATCGATAGGGCATCTTTGGAAACACGGATGCCTCCCATTGCGGAAAGGAGAGGGTGAAGTCGATTTTTAGAAGGTCCTTTCTGCAGAAGAAAAGGGCTTTTTTTATTGAGGGGGTAGAATATGGGAACTAATGAAATTATTTTTCCACTGCACATCAACATGGCATGTACGTTTGGACCTGTTGATTCAGGCATTGTAGGGGAGTTGACAGAACGATATTATGATTTAACAGGTGTGCGTGTTCAATATGTTGCGGCAGGTACCGGTAAAGTAATTGAAATGTCAAAATCAGGGGATTATGATTTAGTGATGGTTCATGCAAAAGCGTTGGAAGAGCAATTTGTTGCAGATGGATTTGGAACAGAGAGAATAGATCTGATGTACAATGATTTTGTTATTCTTGGTCCCGAAAATGATCCTGCAAACATCAAGGGGTTAGATCCTATACAGGCACTAAACAGGATTAAAGAAACGGAAAGTCATTTTGTCAGCCGCGGCGATAAATCAGGTACCCATATGAAGGAGGTAGAGCTATGGGGAAAGGCAGGGGTGATATTTGGAGGGGACTGGTATGATGCATGGGAGGGTGGCAACAAAGGCAGTGCCGTAACTTTACGATATGCAAATGAGCAACAGGCCTATATGATTCTTGATAGGGCTACTTACCTTACCTTAAAAGAAGAGATCAGTTTGGTTATTTTAGTGGAAGGTCATGAGTCGCTGTTAAATTTTATAACCCTAATTCCGGTGAATCCTCAAAAATTTCCAAAGGTGAAATATGATATAGCGATGGACTTTGTGGGTTTTGTTACATCGGGGAGGGCACAGACAATTATTCGCGATTTTAAGATAGATGTTTATGGAGAATCATTATTCTTTCCCAATTCAACTAAATGGAAAAATAGGACAAGTTTGTAGTCAGTAAAACTTCGCAGGTATAAAAAGGGGGGGTTCTCTTATTTAAAAACATTATGTACTGTTTGCAAAAAAGTGTTCTTATCAATTAAAATATTAAGAAAAGGGGAGCTGTTATGTTCAAGAAAACAAAGTTGTTTTCAATTTTGAGTTTGTCCATTGTTATGCTTATGATATTTTCAGTGGTCTCATTTGCAGATACTGCTGAACTTATATCATCAATCCAAACAGATGAATGGGTAAGCAAGGGTTGGTCACGCCTGTATAAGGGAGAGGAATTTCAACCTGATAAAAATCTGACAAGGGCGGAGGTTGTATCGTTGGTCAACTCCTTGCTCAATTTTAAGGAAGAAGGAGAGATAGATTTTTCCGATGTATCTGCGGATTCCCCGTATTACAGGGAAGTGTGCAGGGGTATTAAAGCAGGATATGTAATAGGGAGAGGCGATGGCATATTTGATCCCGAGAGTGAGATTAATGGGGCGGAAATATCCATGATAATAGCGAGAATATTGGAATTAGACTTAGACAGCCAACCGGATGAAATGCTACAGTTTAAGGACGCCGATGAGGTTCCTCAATGGGCTGCCGGGGCTGTGGAAAGTTTAGTAAAAGAAGGTTTGAGAAAAGGTAAAAACAAGGTAAAACCTTTAGAAAGTTTATCAGGTTCGGAAGTTGTAGAATTATTGGAACAGTTCCTTGTTGAAACCGAGGTGCCGGAAACTGCGGAACCCGGGGAAGAATCTGAAAAACCTAAAGAAGAATCTGCCGGCCAGGAAGAAGGAAAGGGCGGCGGAAAAAATCCGCTCAACTATATAGATGCTTTTATTGTTTCTATTGATGATAATAAATCAACAGAATTAGGAAGCATTGAGGATGGTTATAGCGGCGGTGATACTGTTATTAAACTGGTATTTGACAGAGGTATTGTCAGAGAACATTGGGATAATAACCAACAGCAGATCAGATTACAAGCAAATAATGGAGATATTATAGAAAGTGAAGTTTTCAGAATAGAAGGGGCAGATGCCGAAAAGTCCCATATATTTATAAGGCCTCTGGAAGAGTTGAAATCCGGCAAAACCGTCAATATTATAATAGGTGAAGGCTTAATGGCAAACAACGGTAACACATTAGGCCATGAAGAAGTTGTCAAGTTTGTTATTAAATAATTCTATTAACTTATTGTGTTGGATGTGTCATATTTTCATTGCATTTAAACATTAAAAAACAAATGTCGGTGGGTGGACAGAATAGTCCACCCCGGCATGTAATATTTAGATAATCAAAAAGGTTGTAAGGGCAAAGGATTTTGTTTGCCAATCATAGGGGGAGAGAAAAAAATATGAAAAACAAATTTGGATTATGGGTTCTAATCCTTTTTATTTTTATGAGTGTACCTTTTTCGTATGGTCAGGAAAGCAGTGGCGAGAAGAAAGAGGGAAAAAGCGGCGCTTTCGATTTTGTAGAATCTGTACCCGGAAATTCTGCCAAGGATGTCAAACTTGATGGAGAGATAGAATTATTGTTCAATAAAAACGTGGTAAATTTTAGCGTTAAGGATAATAATGAAAATTGTTTCAGTATCAAGGATGCTGAAAATAAGGATATACCCATAGATGTAATTTTTGCGGATGATCAGGTCGAACCTGATAAGAAAAGAGAAATCATATTAAAACCGAAGAAACCGTTTAATGAAAACACGACTTATACCGTATACATTTCACCGAAACTTAAGGCTAAAAATGGTGACAGTTTAGATAGGGCCGTAGCTATTACTTTTACTACATTATCTTTGCAGTCAGATAAAAAAGACCCTTCGGCCGGGGATAAGCCTGAAGAAAAGCCCGTTGAAAAAGATAGTGAGAAGCCTGCAAGCACTGTGCCTGATAAGAAACAGGATGAAGTAGCAACCGATAAGGATAAAAAAGCGGAAGATACCGGCCAGAATAAGGATGATGTTGCAGATGATGCTAAGAATGATTCTGATGTTCCTGTTTCAAGCGATGATCCTGAAGACGAAAAAGAAGGAACTGATCAATCCGAGGGAGAGCTCAGTTTTGACTCACAACTGGATCCAAGCCAAATAGACGATGACATCGAGGAACAAAAAGATCCCGGTACCTCTTTTAAAAAATATATATGGATAGCAATTGCAGGGGCTGTTTTGGTTATAGCGGTTGTCCTTAGAAAAAAATTATAAACAAAAAAGGGAAATCTTTGATGAAGAAAAGAATATTGTATATAAGTATATTTATATCTCCTATTATACTGGCATTTTTGACACTGTTCATAGGCAGGTATCCTGTGCCCATAGCAGATATGCCGAAGATATTCACCTATCCGTTTTTAAAAAATAGCAGTGGAATAGATGACACATACTATGCCGTTATCTGGAGTATCCGTATGCCCAGGGCCATATTGGCCGCATTGGTAGGCGCCTCGTTGGCCGTAAGCGGTGCTGCGTTTCAGGGTTTATTCCATAACCCTCTTGTGAATTCCGGTATGTTGGGTGTCAGCTCCGGAGCCGGGTTTGGCGCGGCTTTAGCTATACTCATGTTTAGTAATTATTCCTTATATATATATCTTTTTGCTCTATTGTTTGGCGGATTAGCGGTATTTCTCAGTTATAGCATAGGGCGTATTTATAAAACGACCCCGACGATTATGTTAATATTGGGCGGGGTTGTGGTATCTTCTATGTTTTCCGCTCTTATTTCTTTTATTAAATATGTTGCGGACCCTTATAACAAGCTGCCGGCTATTACATTTTGGTTGATGGGGAGCCTTGCTTCCGTAAGCCGAAGGGACATTATCATAGGTGTTCCGCCGATGGTTTTGGGCATAGTAGGCCTTATATCGATTCGCTGGAGGATAAATGTACTTTCTATGGGGGATCGTGAGGCCCATACCTTGGGGATAAATACCAATGTAGAAAAATTAGTAGCCATCGGGTTTGCCACTTTGGCTACGGCAGGGGCGGTATGTGTCAGCGGTACAATAGGTTGGATAGGCTTGGTTATCCCTCATATCGGGCGGATGATCGTGGGGAACGATAACAAAGCGCTGATACCGATCAGCAGCGCCTTAGGGGCCTCTTTTCTTATTATCATCGACGACATAGCCAGGACACTTACAGGCGGTGAAATTCCCATAGGTATATTAACATCTCTTGTAGGAGGGCCCTTTTTTGTATATCTGTTGAAAAAGACTAAAGGGGGCAATTGGTAATATGCAGGATTATATTGTACAAGTTAAAGATGCTTCCTTCAGTTATGATGAAAAGCAAATTTTTTCCGATATAAATTTTTCCGTAAGGCCTAAAGAAGTATTGTGCATCATGGGGCCGAATGGATGCGGGAAAACTACCCTATTGGATTGTGTTTTGGGCATACTCAAATTGAAACAGGGAGAAGTACTGATAGAACAGAAAAATCTTAACGATATAAAACCCGGTCAATTAGCGGAGAAGGTTGCATATGTTCCACAGGTTCATCAGAGGACATTTCCGTACATGGTTAAGGATATCGTGCTGATGGGTAGGGCGCATAAAACCAATATTTTTTCCTCGCCCGGCGAGGAGGATATGGAAATCGCAAATGAGGCGATGGAAAAGGTGGGGATTTCAGACCTTGCCGACAGGCCATACACTCAAATAAGCGGGGGACAGAGTCAGTTGGTTATGATAGCCAGGGCCCTCGCACAACGTCCCGGCATAATCATAATGGATGAACCGACCTCCCATCTGGATTTTAAAAATGAGCTGATTGTACTGGAAACCGTGGTGGATTTGATAAAACAAGATAATATCTCCGTAATTATGGCTACCCATTTCCCCAATCATGCTTATTATTTCGAAACCAACAAGGTTTTAACTACCTTGGCCCTCATGAATGATGAAAAATTCGAGAAAATCGGCAGCCCGCAGCAGATATTAAATGAAGATAATGTAAAGAAAATATATGGTGTTAATTCTAAAGTTTTAAATTATAGTGTGGATGAAACCACTTTAATCAGACAGATAGTTCCTTTATCCGTTGTTAAGGAGGTCTAAAATAATAAGAATGGTATTTTTGTTCTTGCCGTTCGGAATAAATACTATGAAATGAAGAATCCTGTTTTTTTATTTTTTTGCTTTGTGTATGCAATATTTATTTAATTATCACACGGTTTAATTATGAAGTTTAAGAAGGTTGTTATTTGAAGGAATTCAGGGAAAGGGGAGGCAGTTAAATGCGAAAATTTACAAAGAATAGAAAATATTTGAGCATTATCGCTATTTTATTGATATTATTGTTGTTTCAGGGTTGTGCTCCTAAAGAACCGAGTAAACCGGCGGAAGATTTAAATGGGGATACCGTACAATCTGTAACAGTGGTGGATTATTTCGGAAGAAAGGTGACTATTCCGGAAACCGTAGATAGAATCGCTTGCGGATACGCTTATACCGGCCATGTGGTTACCATGCTGGGAAGGGCGGAGGATATGGTTGCGGTTGTGAACGGTTTACAACGAGATAAGGTTTTGACCGGCAAGTACCCCCATATTAAGGATTTATCCGTGCCCTTCAGTTCGGGTGCGGTAAATATGGAAGAATTGCTTTTAACGGAGCCTGATCTTGTATTTCTCAGAGAGGAAACAGCTCTCAACGAGAGCGTGGTTTCCAAGCTGGACCAACTTAAGATTCCGTATATTGTTATTGAATTTACTTCGATAGAAGAGCAGATAGAAAGCATACTCACAATAGGTAAAGCCATAGGTAAAGAAGAAAAGGCAAACAGATATGTGGATTATTATAGAGGGGTAATGGAGGATACGGAAAGAGTGTCGTCTACGATACTCGAAGAAGAGAAGGTTACATTGTATCATTCCGTCAATGAGGCAGTTCGTACAGATATTGAAAACAGCCTTGCGGCGGATTGGATCAAAATAACCGCGGGAATAAACGTATCAATAAAGGATGAGTTAAAAATTTCCGGTGAAAAATCATTTGCTACATTGGAGCAGATCTATTTGTGGGATCCCGACATAATAATTGCCAATGAATCAGGGGTCCCGGATTATATGTTGAGCAATGAACAATGGGCAGGTTTAAGAGCGGTTAAAGAAAAGAGGGTTTATCAGATACCTAACGGGATTTCCCGATGGGGGCATCCCGGATCATTGGAAACGCCTCTTGCCATATTGTGGACCTCTAAACTTTTATACCCCCAATATTTTGAACATATTAATCTTGAAGAAGAAACAAAAAGATACTATGAAGAATTCTTTAGTATCTTTTTAGATGACGAGCAGGCAAAGGAAATACTGAGGGGAGAAGGGATGAGAGAGCCGAAAACCAATAAATAATTTGGTGTTCGGTGTATGAGACCTCATCGTGTCCGCGGTATAGAATGGAGGAACGATTATGCAAACATTTGTATGCATCGATGATACAGACAATATTAAGGAAAAAAGCACGGGCAAATTGGCACAGGCCATAATTGAACGCATAGAAGAAAAAGGCATTGGAGAATGTTCGTTTATAACGAGGCATCAACTATATTTTCACCCTGCCATCCCATATACTTCCCACAATAGCGCTATGTGTTTTGTCGTGGAACATACCGATGATATCTATGTGCCCTTGAGAGACTTGGCTATAGATTTTTTACTGAATGAAAGCGCCGAAGGTTCGGATCCCGGCCTCTGCATAGTGAATATGGAACAATTAAGGGATAGAGAGCTGTTGATGGATTATGGAAACAGGGCCAAAAAAGAAATTTTAACTAAGGAATTGGCCTATGAAACTGCAGAGAAATTGGGGGTTCATCTCTCCGAACACGGGGGCACGGGGGACGGGATAATCGGTGCATTAGCAGGGATAGGGCTCCGCCTTACCGGCAATGACGGGCGCATCAGGGGAAAGATAAGGTTTCCTTTGTTAGGGAATATTTTAACTGTAAAAGACATATTAGATAATTCAACTATTGACGAGGTGCGAAGCTTGGACGGGGATTTAATTTCTAAGGATGAAACAGTCATTTTAGGCGAAAAAGTAAAGACAGTATTTTTAGATTATAAAGAAGTATTGCTCATATATAAAAAATCTTATGAAAAAATCGACACTTGTGATTGGCATACATGCATAAGAGAACAATGGAAAAATTACTAAATGTTCTCCACTGTGGCAATTTTAATACCTTTTTTAAAATAGGAATTAAAATATAGCCAGAACCTTAGTCGCAGTAAGGATTCAGGCTATTTTTTATTTCAAAAATATCTTGAATGCACACAAGGAATTATTAAAAGTATCAGAAATCTTTTAGCGAAAGATGTTTTCATAGTGACATTGTCTGAACTAAACAGCTGCGGTATGAGATGTTCAATTGATGATTTTGCCATGGGCTGTCCTGCTTTTTCAAAGAAACGAGAATTGAACATCAATTGTATAAAAGTTAACAAATGTTTAAATTTATAATAAAAGGATTTGGGATTGCTTTAAAGTAAGAATGGGTTATAATTATTTTTAAAGAAAGGAGTGTTCATATGGATGAACAACTAAAAGGGATGGGCTTACGTCTATCAATGCTCAGGGAATCAATAGGTTTTGAACCTGAAAAAATAGCAGGGATGTTGGAGATTCCGGTTGCGGATTATCTGCTTTATGAAACCGGTGAAAAGGATTTTTCTTTTAGTTTTTTGTATAATGTTGCAGATATTTTGGAAGTTGATGTGCTGGATATTATCAGCGGGGAGACACCTAAACTCTCAACTTGCTGTGTTGTCAGGGCAGGCGGGGGATATGACATTAAGCGCCGAAAGGCCTATGATTACAAGCATCTGGCTTTTACCTTCCGTAATAAAAAGGCGGAGCCCCTCCTGGTTACCGTTGAGCCTAATATCAATGTAATACCGGAACTTCATTCTCATGAAGGTCAGGAGTTTAATTATTTACTTTCCGGCTGTATGGAGCTCTACCTTGGAGAAATGGTTTATACTCTTGGGGAAGGTGATAGTATCTATTTTGATTCTTCAGTTCCCCATGCTATGAAGGCCCATGGCGGGAAACCGGCTAAATTTTTAGCGATTGTGATGAAATAAGGAGGTGAACATCTATGTTTATTTATGAAAAGTATACCGGCCGAAATCGCGATGACTATGCTACTTTAGAAGACTTATATAGAAATTTCCTTATTCAATGCCCGGCAGATTTCAATTTTGCCTATGATATTTTAGATAGGTTGGCAATGGAAAAACCGGAAAAATTGGCAATGCTTTGGGTAGGCAAGGACGGAGAAGAAAAAGAAATCAGTTTTGCCGAAATGAAACGTTGGACGGATAAAACAGCAAACTATTTTAAATCACTGGGCATAAAAAAAGGAGATCTTGTTCTATTGGTTCTTAAAAGGAGCTACTTGTTCTGGTACGCAATTTTAGCTCTTCACAAGATAGGGGCTGTTGCTGTTCAGGCAACTCATTTATTGACTGCGAAGGATTATGTCTATCGCTGTCAATCAGGCGGAATTAAGATGGCTGTTATTACCGGTGACAATGATTGTACCGAGCATTTTGACGAGGCACTTCCCAGTTGTTCGACAGTGGAAATCAAGGCGGTTACCGGGCATAAAGCAGCCGGAGAAGGCTGGCTGGATTTTGAGGCCGGGATAGAAGCCGCTTCTGAAAATTGGGAACGCCCTACGGGAGAAGAGGCTACCAAGTCTTCCGATATCATGATAATGGCATTTTCATCAGGCACAACGGGTTATCCCAAAATGGTAGCCCATGATCACACTTATCCATTTGGGCATATTGCCACCGGTGTTTTTTGGCACCGTGCCGAACCGGATGGATTACATTTTACTATTTCCGATACCGGTTGGCTAAAATCTCTCTGGGGAAAACTTTATGGCCAGTGGTTTGCGGAATCAGCAGTCTTTACTTATGATTTTGATACCTTTGACGGCGCGGATATTTTAGAAAAACTTGAAAAATATAGGATTACTACGTTTTGCGCTCCTCCAACCATATATAGATTTATGCTTAAGGAAGAGGTAGAAAAATATGATTTATCGGCCTTAAGGCATTGCACTACGGCGGGAGAGGCCTTAAACCCAGAGATTTACAATAAGTGGAAACAGGCAACGGGGCTTCGTATTTTTGAAGGGTTTGGACAATCCGAAATGACACTTTGTTGTTCGACGCTCTATCCTTGGGTTCAGCCGAAGCCGGGCTCCATGGGTCTTCCTACTCCGGGATATAAACTGGTGGTTGTGGACAATGATGGGGAAAAGGTCGATCCCGGGGTAATCGGCGAGATTTGTGTCAAAGCTGAAAATCTTGAAAACAAAACAATGGGCCTGTTTATGGGTTATTATCGTGATGAAGATGGTACTCAGGAGGCCTGGCATGATGGTTTATATCATACCGGAGATACTGCTTATTGCGATGAATTGGGATTTTTATGGTATGTTGGACGTAATGACGATATAATTAAGTCTTCCGGTTATCGAATCGGTCCTTTTGAAGTCGAATCCGCGCTTGCCGAACATCCTGCCGTTTTGGAATCTGCCGTAACAGGTATACCTGATCCGATAAGAGGATTTAATGTTAAAGCAACCGTGGTGCTTCTTAACGGTTATGAACCGTCAGAGGAACTTATTAAAGATTTACAGAATCATGTCAAAAAGACGACAGCACCTTATAAATATCCCAGAGTGATAGAATTTGTGGAGGAATTGCCAAAAACTATCAGCGGTAAAATACGGCGGGTGGAGATAAGAGAAAGAGATTTAAAAAGAG
>CAYOGD010000029.1:0-14500 GCA_964403395.1 uncultured Alkaliphilus sp. | reverse complement strand
GGGCCTAGTTGCATATTGCCATTGATAATTTACTGTTGCTCCATCCGGTTCTACTGCTGCGGTGTAAGTGTCGCCATCTCTTGTCACGGTTACTCCGGTTATAGGTATTTTATACTGGGCTGTAACTGTCAAATCCGAAGTAATATTATCAAAATCGACATCCCAACCTGTAAAGATATAACCTTCTCGCTCAGGATCTGCCGGAGCTGCTGCATCCTCACCGTGTTTTATTTCTTGTGTATCTAATACTGTTCCATCCCAATCCACAAAAGTTACGGTATAAGGAAGAGCCTCTTCCCAAATTATAATTTTATGCCCTATTTCTTTTAGGTAGCCTTCTTGATCTATCAAAATAACAGTTCCTGTTCTAGGATTATAAACTTCTACAGCAACTTGAATTCTTTCTCCGGGTTCTCCGGCTTTTACATTAATAGAAGCTATACCATTGCCAGCCGTTTTAACAACTTCATATGTTCCGCCATTTTCAAATTCGGAGGTACCAGAGATGCCTCCTTGATAATTCAACCTGTATTTTACATCAACTTTTTCAAGTGGATTACCATTGGCATCGGTAACTTTTACAGTTACAGGAACCATTTTGTATACTATCGATTCAACTGTTGAAGGACCCTCAATTTCTGCAAATGCTTCAGAAGGCATCCATTGAACAGTTATTAAAAGGCTATTTAATCCTGATGGCATACCATATCCTGCTTTCGTTATCGGACCGCCTTCTTTAGTAACAAACCCCAAGTCATTCCAATCGGTATGATTATCGCTAGGAACTATATTGATATGTTGATACCCGGCCTTATTTGATATAGCCGACCAGTGAGTAATTCCTTTTGATCTGTTAGGATTTTCATCTGTAGATGTATTTTCTTTAACATAATTAAATGTACCTACTGACCCGGCTCCTAGATTAATTATATATGGAATGTTTCTTACTGCAGGGCTTTGTGGTATATCAATATATACTACACCTAAAACATCTTCCCTTTCTCCGTTTTCATTTTTATCGTTCAAGTCCGGAACATCTCTGTATGCAGTTCTTCCCGGCCATTCAACTGTTGATATTAAACCAAAGTTTTGTTGATTTCCAACCACAACCTTAGACCTATCTATACCAGTTGTAACAGGTTCAAATTCATTATTTTCAGGAATATAACTAAATTCTAATTCACCAAAGTTGATTTGGGTTAAACCCCCATCATTATTAAGTCCATAGGGAGCCCCAACATTAGTAAGTTCAACTACATAACCGGCTGCCCTAGCTTGAACTATGGCTGCAGCAACTTCAACAGCACTTATATTTAAAGTTACTTCACCATTCGTATCTGTATGAAGAGTAATTTTTTCTGTACTATATCTGAATACATCATAGTAACTTCTCTCCCAAGCTGTTATATCACTATCGTTAGATGCAGATATATATAAATCTACTGGAATTCCCGCTGTTTGCACCCAGTTTCCGTTAACATCCCTTACCTTTGCATTAATTTCTACTCTTTGGCCAACCATTGCATACAGATTTTCAATAATTTCTAATACAACTTCATCATCAGGTCTAGGACCGGGTTCAGCTACTACTGCAGGTGTCCATTGAGCAAATGCATATAGATGTTTAGCAAGACTGTTTCTAAATACAGGATCCATATCGTCTATTTTTAATGTTCCCCTTAAAGCTGTATATCCTGTTTCTGTTGAGTCTATAGTAGCAACACCTTCTACTTGGTCAACTATCTCACCAACTGACTTAAATGCTGCATCAGCCGCTAATGGTCTGATATCATTTATATCTTCGAGTACTAGATCATTAGTATTTTGTAAGAAATCAGGTAAATCTTCTAAGAAGAATATATTTCTTGTTGGAACACTCCACATTAATTGTACAACCCCGTTTCCATCAAGGGCTTGCACTACCGCGTTACCAACTTGAGGATATACGGGAACCTTGTATCGGAATTGCCATCTTTCATCAATCACAGGAAGAGAGTCATCATGATCCAGCGCATATCCAATAGGTCCATCGTTTCCTGAGCCGTTTCCTGAATCATTTCCTGAATAAACCGCTAATTCAGCTTCTACTAAAGCACTTATAAATTCACCTCTAGTAATTTCACCCATTTCGCTACTAGGTCTCATTTCATGCCAATTGCTATAGTTTAATTCAATTTGGTTCCATTCTATATAGTCTTGTAAAGGAGCATTGTCATAGTTTACATCATATTCCCATACGCCACCATAATTTACTACTAGGCTTTTTAATGAGTACCCTGTATTTGTCTCCGGATCAATTTGTCCAGGGGTTTCCAAAGCAACCCATACTGTACCGGGTCCTACATTTGCAGGAATCTGTACTCCAAAATTCTCATCTATTAAAGACTGAGTCCCCTGCATTGATTTCTCGCCTGTCCATTCCATTGCGGGTCTAGCATAGAATGTCTTTGCCCAAACGCCAGGAGCAATCCATGCACCATTTAAGTCTCCGAAAGTTTCACAATGTGAATATGTTGTAGCACCTGTCACTTTGTAGTCATTATTGATTACATAGTAAACTGTTACCGCTGAACCAGGTGACAAGCTCAATTCTGTAAAATTCAAAGTTGCATAATTCGAATTGTTCGGAATACTATATATTTTCTTGATATCTCTAAAATTAGGTTCTAGGTACTTAACTTGTTGGGTCAATGGAACAGTATATGTTCCCCATTCAGATTCTTCATCATTATTAAATTGACCGCTTAAAATGTTAAGTCCTAAATAAGGAGCTGAAACATCTAATGAGTTAAGATCACCCGGATTTGTAACTTCCCTTGATGATGCATATCTTGCAGTTGCCGCTAACCAAGTTTCATCCTCACCATGAAAAGGATATAGCCAATATGTCCAATGATATCTGTAATCATCATCACCAGTTCCAGGAGTAGGATACACGTCAACTGTTGGATGGGCACTTCTACGTAGGGCAGCAAAATTGCCGGCTGTTACTAAATTAGAATCTATAGTAGCAAATGATACAGCTGCTTTTGTTACTGCCTCGCCATTGTATGAAATTATGTAGCTCACTTCAGTTGCTGCACCTTCATCGTAAGCAAAGCTTAGCAAATCATCATTACTGTTTATACGAAGTCTTCTATACTGTTTTTCAACGGTAGCATTGATTTTGACTTTTGCCTCACCTTTATTATTTGTTTTTGCAGTGGCCCAATTCTGGCCAGTTGCAAACTTAGCTGAAGCGTCAAAATTTCTGCCTTTAGTTTCTGCACCGTTTATTACAAACAATAACTCTGCATTTTTTACAGGATTGCCGTTTTTGTCTTTAGCAACTGCAGTTATTTCTGCTTCAGTTCCTAAAATTACTACATCTGTAACTTCAATCCCCGTTTCTCTTCCAACCAAACCTTTAATATCGTTTGTAGTAATAGCACTTATTTCTACAACTTCTAAATCGCCTTCCGGCGGTTTTTCGCCTGTAAGTATATCTTTCCAATTTACCTTATCTTTAGCATACGCTTTGTTTACATCTACTAAATCATAAAGGTTATCCCTCACTTCCATTTGGAATTCGCCTGGCAAGGCCCTTACATGATTTCTAGCATTGACATCAGCCCTTACCTGGTTGACAGTATATTTTAATATGCCCCCCATGTAATGATCCCCTTCGGCTGCAAAGGCAATCACACTGCTAAAGACCATAGCCAATGCAAGAACTAATGCGAAAATTTTAGCATTTTTTCTTATCATTACTTTATTTCCTCCTTTTTTAAAATAATCCATAGGTATTTTATAATATGTTACCTAGATACATATAAACCTATGGATTATTTTGTGTTATTCGCCCCTTTTTCCTAGCTTTCTAGTTTTGATGTTTTATTCGTTGTTATTCTATAACAACTTTGTATTCTTCACCGTCAATGGTTATAATAACATTTTCTATTTCCTCATTAACTGGAATTCTAACTGTATTTCCATCAAAAGCATATTCCCAGTTGCCCATATCAAGTTCTCTTCCATTAAAAGTTATCTTTTCTACTTTCGATGCGTCTTCAACATCTACCAAAATAGTATCTCCCGCCGGTCCTTCCTCTATTGTTCCTATGATAGTTTTTTCACCTGGGTCCTCACCATTTCCTGGGTCTTCGCCATTACCGTCCCCGTTTTCAACTACTTCAGTAGAATAATATTTGGTTACTGCTACAAGTACTTTCAGTACTCCTTCGTCTTCTAGATAAACAACTGTATCTTTATCAGAGATTCTAGATAGTCTGGTAGTTCCATCTAATTTTCCTTTATTATCTGTTTGATAGATTACAGTGTTGCTGTCAACTAAATTCCAATCGCCACTTAATAATAGATAGTCTCCGTCTTTGTCTGCTACTCTAATTGCTTTATTTTTATCATTAGCATTAAATTTAGTTTCAACTTTTACTTCACCTTTGTCGGTCAATGTAAACTTAATTAAGTCACCTTTCGCAACAGTATCTTTAGCAGATACAATGTAATTATCTTTTCCTTCTCCGGCTACATCGATTTCAACTATATAGTCTCCACCTTTTCTTGATACGTCACCGGTTACTAATCCATATTGAGTATCGTCGGTAGCTTCAAAATCCTTATCGGTAAATACGATCAGATTTGCATTCCTACCTTCTTTGCCAATTACGATAGCATTTTCAGAGTCAATTTTTCTATCAATGATATCGTTATATTTAACTAGAGATGGCTTAAGTTTTCCCTTGTTATTAAGTGCTTTAAGAACTATAGTGTTTTGTCTGATGTAGTATCTGTCAGATCCAACTTCTATATAGCTGTTATCTGAATCTTTTTCGACTTTATGTTTGTCAACATAAAAATCTAATTCGCCTTCAGCAATTTCGCCATCTTTGTTTAGCTTAAATTCTACTGCTACAATTTCAATTTTTCCTTTGTCACCTAGGAAATCAAAATCAAATAGGGCTATTGCGTCCGCTCTATCTTCAAAGTCATAATCTATTTCTTTGCCTTCGTCAGTAAATACTGTTAATACAGGTTTTCTTCCTTCTGTTACATAGGTTGCAACACCGTATATAGTACTGCTGATAAGTTTCGCATCTGTAGTTAGTACCATAGCATCTCCGACTAAATTAAGTACTACTGCTACTTCTTCGTCTACAAGATCCAGAATATCTCTATCTTTGTCTCCCCATTCATAATACTTATCTCCTTCATCATCAGAGAATATTGCATTATCTGCTGCACTAATATTCTTACCATCAACAGTGATTCTGTAATCTCTTACCCTTACAGAGTCAAGGTTTCCTTCTACTATATCATCATTAATTACGATATAGTAATCATCATCCTCATCTACCCAGACAAAAATTCCATTGCCTTCTTCTATATCATCTAAAGAAGCAGCAGTGAAATCAGCATTGAATACATAAATTTCTTCTGCATCATCAAGTGCAATTGAGTCTTCATCTACAGCTTCAAGGCTTACAAACTCAATTTCATCATCTTTTACTTTTAAGACCATACCAACCATATCTGCATCAAATTCAAATAGGTATGCAAATACTACATCACCATATTCGTCTAATACAAATCTGCCGTATGCATTTTCAGGAATGCCTTCTTCATAATCTTTTTCTTTTACTAATTCATTATTTACATATACTGTAGAACCATCTTCAGCCCAGTCAAACTCGTCATCTTCAGCAATAAGTTCTACTTCTTTTCTATCTGCTGAAGCAACTGCGTCATAAAATATATCTTCCTCATCAGTTTCTAATTCATATCTGAATAATACTTCGTCTTTATCTTCCCAAGCTACTATTTCCAGTCCTAATAAAGCATCTACGTCAAAATCATCCGATACTTTATATTTTTCTGTTTTTCCGTCTTCATCGGTGATTTTAATTTCGTTAGCTTTTAATTTGTCTACTCTAAAGTTAGCTGTTACTCTACCTTCTACTTCTTCAATACCTAATCTGTCTGTTAAAATTGTTTGTTTGTCGGTATCCGTACCTTTCTGTCCGGAAACCACATATTTAGCATCAGCACCGTAACCAACTTGAATCATAAGTGGTTTTGTCAAGGAGTTATCCAATAATTGGAATATGGCCCCTCTTGTAATCGCTACTCCTACTATTCCGTCAA
The DNA here is from genome assembly GCA_964403395.1 of uncultured Alkaliphilus sp. GTDB lineage: Bacteria > Bacillota > Clostridia > Peptostreptococcales > Natronincolaceae > JAAZJW01. The sequence continues at coordinate 8,359 of CAYOGD010000029.1, read as the reverse complement.
CATGATCTGTTATATCAAGGTCTTGTTCAGCTACTACCAAGTAACCTACAGGGTATCCGCCTTTGGTTTGCACAATAGGCTCATATCCTAATACCCTAACTATTAATGTAACAGCATCTTCGTATCTGATGTTGTCAGCGGGTCCGAATAGTCCTCCGCCATAACCTTGGATATATCCTAATTTGGTAGCTACATTAATAGCACCGCTGGCCCACTCATATCCTGCCGCCACTGTTACGTCTGTAAATGCGGTATCTCCTTTGGATACATTAGCGGAACCTTCAAGCCCTAAGGCTCTAATTACCATTACAGCGAATTCTGCTCTCGTGATATTATCATCAGGAGCAAATCCTCTGTCATCTCCTTCAACGATACCAAGTTTATTCAATCTCAGTATGGCCTTTTCGTTTTTATGTCCGGCGATATCACTTACCGAATCAGCAAAAACCATGCCTACACTTCCAAGTACCATTGAAAGTACGAGTATAAATGTTAATACTCTCTTCATTATGTATTCCCCCTTTATTAATTTTCTTTTTCGAAGTGGGTTGCATGTTCAGGCTTAGTCGTATATTAAAACCCACTTCTTATTGGAAACGACCAGCCTTAAATTTATATAGATGCGAAGGTTACTGCTATATACAGTGACCTCGCACACTATACCAAGAATTATACCATTGACCTATATTTTGGTCAATGTGGAAAAGAAAATTGTAATATAACTGTAATATAGAATAATCATTAAATGTTGTTTGAATCCTTCATGGGTCAAATTCATTTTACCCGCCTCAAAGTGATATCTCATCTTTGCCGTTTTGAACAAAATAAAAAACCTCTTCTTCAGATCCTTCGCGGGTCAAATTTATTCTGTCCGTCTCAGGATGACATTTTACGGATACGGATCGAGTTTATTCTGTCCATTTCAGGACGACATTTTAAATGATATAAATATTGTGCCCCACAATCTTCCTATTCCATTATACCCACAAATTTGTATAATTACCATTACATTATCATTACAAATACATATTTTACTCTTTATATATTCTACATTTCCAAATAATTTCCTTCTTTTTTTCAGGTTTTTCCTTTATTTTATTTTTCCTACATTTATATATATACATTTATATATGCCGCATCATGTATCACAATATTTTTTTAATATGTGTCTTCGTTTAATTGTAATATAACCTTAATATAGTACATCCTTATCTTTGGTATAATTTTGGTATGCAGGCAAATGATATGCAGGCAAAAAGCGAACAGGCAAGGCCTGCCCATATTTTTAAATATATTAGATAAGAGGTGAAACTATGAATATAAAAAGAATTTTTTCGGTTGCTTTATGTTTTCTGTTGTTGTTTGGTTTTGTTTTAGGAGCCTACGCTGAGACTCAGGGGAATAAAAACGGGATTTTTCGCTACTCTCAGAATGACAATGAGGGGGCTCAGGAAGATAAAGATTGCAATACCTGAGGCAGTAAAGACTGGGGTACCCAGTATGATGCGCTAACATATGATGTGCTGACGGCAGAACAAGCAGGGGAATATTTAAGAAAGATTGAGCTATATAAGGGTTATGAGGATGGTTCTTTGGGGCTCGACAGACATATTACACGTGCCGAATTTGCTACTTTGGCAGTGCGAATAGAAGGGTTAGAGGATTTACAGGAAAAACATAGGGGAGAAACAATTTTTAAAGATATGGCTGCGAGTCATTGGGCTTCCGGTTATGTTAACATCGCTGCTTCTAAGGATTTAATCAAGGGCTTTGAAGATAAAACCTTCAGGCCTGAAGAAAAAATTACATATGTTCAGGCTTTAGCTGTTGTTATCCGTATTCTCGGTTATGAAAAAGATGTTGTGGGTGAGTGGCCTGATAATTATATTGAAAAGGGTAAGGATTTGGAGCTTGACAGGTATATTGGCTTGTCTGCAAATGATGTTATCGATCGTGGGGAAATTGCTGTTTTGATTTATAATGCGCTGGGGGTGGCTGTACAATAGAAAAAACCACAGGGGACAGTCCGCCCCGGCTAACAAAGACTAGCCGTGGGTACAGTCCCCGCGGTTTTTCCGTAGGATCTGTCCCCATTGTTTTTCTGATTTTTTGCGTAGAAACCCCTCCTGCGGAAGTATTCCGTTTGGTAATATTCCGTAAAAGGGGTTGTTTCTATTTATTTAATTTCCCACACCTTAGTTACCAGTACCGTCATATCATCCGTGGGAATGTTTTTTGTAAATTTGAGCGCAGTATGGAGTATTCCATCTGCTATTTCTTGAGGATTCAAAGATTTATTATTTCTTAAATATTGTATGAGCCATTCTTCCCTTTTTTCTTTGTTGGAGTCTATTATTCCGTCGGAAACGGTAATAATCAGATCCCCATCTTCTAATTTTTGAACATTGCCCTCTATTTGTATATCCGTCAATATTCCAATAGGTAAGGTAGAAGCCGTAATCTCTTCTATCCTTCCGTCATGACGTCTTATAAAACTTGGGGCGCTTGCGACTTTAACAAAATCTGCCGTTCCTTTATGCAAATCAATCAATGTTATATCTAAACTGGCAAACATCTCGTCCGAAGATTTTAACATCAGTATCGAATTTATGGTTTTAATCGCTATATCCCTATTAAAACCCGCTTCCATCATTCTTTCCAGCATATCTAAGGTGTCGCCGGATTGTATATGTGCCCTATCTCCCGTACCCATGCCATCACTCAGGGCTGCCATGTATTGTCCGTTTTTAAAGTTCATAAATGTGTAACTATCTCCTGATAGTTCACTGCCTGCTTTGGTTACTGCTGCGGACTTTGTCAGAGCTGCATATTTTTCAGCTTCGACTAAAGTAAAACTGCCTGCATTCTTATCCCCGGATATGTCACCGCTACGGGTCTTTGGAATCAATCTTGTTCCCACCGCTTCGGATATTATGGAAATGAATTTATCTTCACATATATCTTTATTGAAGCGAGGTTTTTTATCAATAACCACCTCTAAATTGCCCTCTGCACTATTGGATACCATTATATTTTTAACTGAAAGCCCCTCTTTATCTAAGGCAACGTAGACAGCGTCTTCCAAATCCACATCAAATTCCAGTTCTTCGTTTACGTCCACAGCCAGCTCATCCAGGATTTTAGCCACTCCTTTCAGCTGGCTGCCCACCAGTCCTCTGCTCTCCGCCAATTTTCTTTTCCACATCATATCCAGATGACTGAACTCGTAAAGATGTGCTACGCTCTCTACTATTGCCTTGGGCCTTATGCACCTCCTTCTCATGGCCTTTGGAAGATCATCATGTTTCAAAGACCCTTTTTCTTCTATATGTATGAACATATCAAGTATTCCTTGATATGTAGCATTGAAGTTTTTATCCCAGCAGCTCCTTCGCATACCGCAGTTGTAACAGGCCTTGTTTGCTACTCTTTCAATCGTTTTAGACAGATCATCCCTATCATAGAACTCCTGTTTTTCAGATGTCTTTTCAAATGTAGCCGAGAGCTCGTTGAAGGTAGATGCATATTTTTTTAACTTTTGATGCGTGAGCTGTCTCATCCTATCGCTGTGAGTTTTGCTGGAATTTAAAATAGTCGTTCGAGCATTACAGAACTTTTCCATCTGAACGATTAAAGGTTTAGGCAGGATTAAAAACATTGCGGAAGCAGCTATGCATTCTTTGAATTGTATAAATATCTCGTAGTATCCGTTGATATAAAATGTTAATATTGCATTTCCTACTAAAAATCCGAATATGCTGCCTACTTTACCGATATTTCTGAATATACCTGCCAATAATCCCGAAAACCCGAATATTCCTATTATAACAGGTGTACTGCCCGAGGACATGCTCGTTATCAACCCCAATGTTATACCCACCGAAGCACCGACACCTGCCCCGCCGTTGTAGGCAAATAAAACCGTTATCAGTATTCCCAGAATATTTCTGAGTGAGAGCCCTAAAATATATATTTCATTGACCCCCGACAGCGCCAATGCCGTAATTATCGCTATACATATTACTTCCTCTGTTGAAAGTATCTTTCTATTTGCATTTTCCAATGCCACCGGGATGGTATAATGTGAAATATATACAACAACGAATATCACAATACTTTCAAAACCAACTATTATCCAATCGTATATATAAAAACCGCCGAATGATAAAAATAATGCCGTGGTGAATAAGTAAGCCGTGGCCCCTATCAATGCAGTCTTAAAGATCTTTATATTTCTCAGATCGATTATATACTGAAATAGACAGAATATTATCACTATTGCAAATCCGTAGGGTATACTGCTTGAAAGCCCCTGCACCGTAGCTATTCCTAAAAATGTAGTTATCCCTAAGATTCCGAACTTCCGATCTTTTTGGCTGAGAGCGGTAAAGAAGGCTACCCCAAATGGTGTAAGTCCATGTAATATTGATGCTCTGCCTAATAGAAAGGCTACCAGATGCAATAAAATAATTTTTATGTTTATTTTCTGCAGCAAGCCTGTCTCGGTTTCGTCAACCGGCTGCACACTCTCCAATTCCACATAATCCCTCTGATACGGCAGTATTGTCGGTTTATCCATGTTAACACCTCTCTATAAATAATTTTTATAATACAACCAGGGTCTTTCACTGTGTTCAGAATGACATAGGGGGACCTTTGTCATTCTGAAACAAACAGTGTGGGTTTGACCAATGAAGGTTCCCTTGCTTATAAAGAGTGTACCAAATTCTTTTTAAAGATTTTGTCAGTATTAGTGGACAAGCTAGAAAAAGTTTTTGACATTTATAGTTACGGTTTTGACAAATTAATTCAAATATATAGTATGTGGGACATGCTTCATACACTACATGTATGGTTTTTGATTTTATTTTGCTGTTTATTTGACGAGAGGTGTTTATATGTGAGGAAAGATTGTTTGCAGAAAAATATGAAAAGAAAAAAATGAGAATGAAATAATCCGAGATTTCTTTCAGTGGCCTTGGTCTATCCCCATGCAATATAGCATCCCTTCCAGATTATCATATTCACTAGCTCTGATTTCTTTTAAGTTTAAATCTTTCATCAGTATAGACAGTATTGTGACCCCGGCCACAATTATATCCGCCCTTTTAGGATGGATGCCCTTCAGTTGTTTTATCTGCTGCACTGTCAGAGATAACAATTTTTCTTTTAAACTGTTTATGTCTTCCAGTGTCAGTCTATAATTATGAACCTTTTCCGGATCGTACGGGTCTAATTTTTGATGCAAGGCTGCCAATGTAGTTATTGTTCCGCCTACGCCGATTGCAATAGGGAATGAAAAGCGAGATCCTTCGTAAACACCATTTATACTGTCCATCTCAGGATGACATACAAGTCTTCCGTAGATACCATCTATTATCCTGTATATCTCCGTCTCCATCTTTTCGTATTCTTCCCTGCCGATAGGACTTGAAGCAACAAATCTTTCAGTCATTCTAACCGCCCCTACATCCAAACTTATAGTTTCCTTAAGGACACTGCCTCCTCCCAATATCAATTCCGTACTGCCGCCGCCTATGTCTATCACTAAAACAACGGGACAAGAAACCACGGGAACAGTACCCATTATTACACCTTTATAACCCAGTTCCGCTTCCTCTTTCCCGCTTATTGTTTTTACATTGATTCCTGTTTTTTGATAGATTGTTTGTGTCAATTCCTCTTTATTTTTTGCTTCTCTGACCGCACTGGTGGCTATTGCCGATATTTTTTCCGCCTCGTATTCCTTTGCTTTCTGCACAAAATTGCAAAAAGCTTCTACATTTTTTTCTATGCCTTCTTTACCTATCACTTTGTTTTTATCCACGGAACTTCCTATACGCGTTGTATTTATGTATTTTTTTTGCTCTATTATTTTGCCATCTTTAATTGTAGCCAATAACAGTCTCATTGAGTTTGTCCCTATATCTATAGCAGCATATTTTTTCATCGGTTTTTTCCACCCCCCACTTCTCGCATTTAAATTAATAAAGCTAGGGTTCCCCCTAGCCGAATTCGCCTAATATTCTATCTTCTGTTGCCATAACCGTTACCTCGTCTACTATCTCTATTCCTCAATTTGATTTCCGCCATTTTTTCTTCGCTGTCTTTTAAAAATTGGCTCATTTGATCCTCAAAGGACATTTCAGATTGTCTTTCCGCAGGATCATTCCATTCCACTTCTGCGGGTCTCACGCTTCTTTTCTTTGGCAAAGCTGCTTGCTTGATGGATAAACTGATTTTGCCATTGGGTTCAATGGATAAGATTTTTACTTTTACTTTCTGCTTGTTTTTCAAATAATCATGGATGTTTTTTACGTATTCGTCCGCTACCTCGGAAATATGAACCAGTCCCGTTTTGCCCTTTTCTATATCGACAAAAGCGCCAAAGTTTGTGATACCTGAAACTATACCCTCTACTATCGCTCCCACCTGTACCGGCATAAATTTAAAATCCTCCTTCGAAATATGTGTATATTTGAATATCATTATACCATAAAACTGTTAAAAAGTATATAATTTTATGGGCCATGCCATAAACATTTCTAATTGCGGTCATCTTTCCGGTCGATAAAAATTAATTCATCCTCCTTTACCATCTTTAAATATTCCCGCGCAATTTTTTCTATATGCTCGTCCGTATTGCTGTTTTCAATTTTATCTTTTAATGATTGAATATCATTTTTTATTTTATTTATGTCCTCCGACAGGTTCTCCTCACGGGATTTTAAATATTTCATCTCTTTGTATTGATCATGGAAAGTAGATAAAACATAAAACACGGACAAGATAAATATTATTTTAATTATCAGTTTACCATAATCCCTTCTCTTAGGTTTTCTCATATAAATGCGCTCCTACTTTTTATTAAAGTATATCCCGATTGCCTTGCCGGTGTCCTTGATAATGCTCTTAGGCAGGCTGCCTATCTTCCTTGCCCTATAGTATAAAGGTTTTAATTGTTTTTTGCAACAATTATAAGGCCCTGTAATTAAACATAATGTGACACTAAAAGGATATTTTATCAACCTGCACGTATCTAAAACAAAATTTTTTACGGATCTGAGCAAAAATAGCATGCCTTTTATCACCGATGCACTCAATGAAACCCGATAAAAACTCGCCCCTATTATAAACCCCAGAAAATTATAATAACGTACTGCTCCCTCATTACTGAATACGAGCACATAAAAGGCAACTATAAAAATAAAAACCCAAAATATCAGATCCTGTATCATAGTTGCTATCTTTTTAGGATTAAAAAGCCCCCTGAATATGCGATATAAATCATACATAAATCCTATTAATATTCCCCCGCATATAGTGATAAACAATATGTAAGTTTCTTGGGATATCGAATATATATTCAAATTAATCACCTCGAACAAGATTATTTAAAATTCTATCTATATATTATGTGACTATAACTTGTCAGGTGACAAAAATAAAAATAGGGGCGGACACGGGTCTGCCTCTACTACTTTACGGGCAGACACACGGGTCTGCCCCTACTGCTTAGAAACCGAATATTACGGGGCTTCCTCTCCTCCAGCTGCCTGTAAATTTCGCAGGCAGACACACGGGTCCGCCCCTACTGCTTGAAATCTGAATATCACAGTCCGCCCTTACTGCTTAGATGCCGGATATCACAGGTCTGCCTCTACTTTATGCCCGGGCGGACACACGGGTCCGCCCCTACTGTTTTAATCTAACAATCTGTTGTAGGGGCGAACCCATGTGTTCGCCCGTATGTTCGTCCTTGTGTTCGCCCTTATGTTCGCCCGTATGTTCGCCCTTGTGTTCGCCCTTATGTTCGCCCTATTTAAACATTTTTCCTAGAAATCCGGTTCCTCTCTCTCCCATGCCATGTTTGTCACTATAGTTGAGAGAATATATGGTCCCCCTGATCGATATATTGCCATCTTCTATATTAAGCTTGTTTACATCCAATTCTCCGCCTTTAATAGTCAATACTCCCGCCACTGTTTCCAATATTACTGTTTCGCTATTGAAACTATTGACATGTTCTACGCCTGAAACATTGAGTTTTTCTCTATTTTCTAATATTATACTATGATTGCGATGCCCGTCTATCCTTTTTTCTTCCAAAGTATCCACCCTTCCTGACATTAATCTATATTACTATTAATTATGTGGAAAAAAAGGTTGTTAGAACTAAAAAAGGCCATGGAAACCTAGTTTTAGATGAAAAACCACGGGGTTAGATTCCATCAAAAAAACCGCAGTGAAAAATCACGGAGTTAAATAGGTTTAAAAGAAAAACCATAAAATCTGGTTTCATCAAAAAAACTGCAGTGAAAAACCACGGGGTCAGGTTCCATGGTCAAAAAAGACTGAC
>CAYOGD010000028.1:0-14640 GCA_964403395.1 uncultured Alkaliphilus sp. | reverse complement strand
ATCATACAAAAAATGCATAAAAACTCTGCCCACAAAAGGACAAGCCCTCCTTCACCTAAATTAACGCGCTGTTCCGGTGAGTAGATAATATTATTTACAGGTTTACATTGTAAACTTGTTTACAGGGGGAATATAAATATGAACGGAGAGGGGAGGGGCTGCTATGAAATCAAAAGCAATATCGTTTATATTATCGATGATGCTTATGGGGGGGCTTGGAGCCGGACAAAATGTATCAATAATTGATAATGGAACGATAAAAGAGGAGCAGGAGGTAGAACATATAACAATAGAAGCACTATTTTTGGGAGATATCTGTTTAGGGACAAGCTTTGGAAATAGACATAGATTTCAAAGTGTATACGATGAAAAAGGGGCTGAATATTTTTTTAGCGGGATGCGAGAAGAATTCGGCGATAAGGACTTAATAGTAGCAAATTTAGAGAACGTATTTACAGATAACAGGAATTATCAAAAAGGAAAAATATATATCTATAAGGCAGATCCTAAATATATAGATATAATAAAAAGGAGTGGGATAACACACTTCGGGGTAGTAAATAATCATATGGGTGATTATTTACAATCAGGTTTTGATGACAGTATAAAGAATCTTGATACTGAGGGAATAAAATGGTTTGGAACAAACGAAATTAAATCAAACAGTGTTGAACTGGGTGATATAAAAGTCGATAAAAAAGAAATATATGAAAAGGACGGTTTCAAAATAGGTTTATTGGCCTATAATGGATTTTATGAAAGTTATGCGACTGATAATATGATAAAAAGAGATATAGGATATTTAAGGGAAATGGGGGCAGATTACATAGTAGCATTGGTACATTGGGGCGGACAGAATACCCACAAGATTACGCCACGGCAAAAATCCTATGGACATCATTTGATAGATATGGGAATAGATTTAATAATAGGAGGGCACCCCCATGCAGTGCAGGAAATAGAGGTGTATAAAGGTAAAAGAATATATTATAGTTTGGGAGACTTTTTATTCGTGGAAAGAAGGGTACCAAAGCATGCGGATAGCTTGATGGTACAATTAAAATTGACTAAAATGCCGGATGGTGTCATAGTAGAAGAATTTAAAAACATACCGGCATTTTGGGGAGGAAGTAAAACGGAAAATATATTTAGGCCCGCAGTAAACAAAGATAAAAAAGACATAGAGAGAGTACATAAATTAATAAAACAATAGGAATCAGAAAAAATATGAAAAAAGTGGCCTTGAATTGATTTTTTATACCTTGATTGTTAAATTCGGAGCCGGTCAGGATTTTAAATTTTATTCCTGACCGGTTTTATGTTGGATAAGCCGGTATTATCCACTGTTATATAAATAAAAAAAATATGAAAAAATATGATGAAAAAAGCAGGACAATTTGAATATAGGTCGAATAGTTTATAGGTATTAGAAAAAAATATTATTTTGAATGGGGGAATGATGAATATTTTGAGAAGCAAAGGTAGATATGTCATATATATCGGGCTAATAACTATGTTATTATCTACTTCCGTAGCATTTGGATTAGATTATAAGGCCGTAGTAATTGCACCTGAAACAAGCATGAGACAGGATAAGACTCTTGATAGCAAACAACTGGACAAGCTAAATATGGGGACCGGAGTTATTGTAAAAGAAGTGTCGGATGGTTGGTATCGTGTCGGAATCCCGGATGCTCAGAGTGAAGGGTGGATTTCTTCAGATGAAGTGGTAATTTATGATGATCTATTTAAGAAAAATAGTCTTCAAAAAGGTAATGTAACAGCAAGTGTTCTCAACGTAAGGTTGGGGCCATCTACTGATAATACCAGAATTACTCAAATTTGCCGGGGAGATACGGTTACTATTATCAATACGTCTGATACACCCGAAAAATGGTATGAGGTCATTTTAAGCAACAACATCAAGGGCTGGGTACATTCAGATTATATTAAAATCACCTATAATTTTCCGAAAGGGAGTGTAAATACCGATTCTATCATATTAAAACAGGGACCAAGTGATACTGCAGTTCATATTGCAAAATTAAAAAAAGACGATATAGTTTACATAAAGGGTTATGTAGAGGGATGTTATAATGTAATCACATCGACAGATATAGAGGGCTGGGTAGAGAGTAAATCTATTACGATATCATCCTCTGATGCTGCTAATGTAAGCAGAGCCGGACACAGTAGAGAAGTTTTCAATGATATAGATATTATTACAACAAAATATTTAGGTAAAAGATATTCATATGGTGGAAATGGGCCAAATAGTTTTGATTGCTCCGGTTTTACATCGTATATATTAAAAACATATTATGGAGAATATTTAAAATCCAAGGGAATCAATTTACCAAGGACTGCTAGTTCGCAGGCTACAGTTGGAACGTCTGTGAGCAAGGCAAATTTGCAAAAAGGCGATCTTGTATTTTTTGACACAGTGGGGAGAATAGGTGACAACATAGGTCATGTGGGGATATACATAGGTAATGGGAAAATAATTCATGCTTCTTCGTCTAGAGCTAGGATTGTAACAGATAATTTATCAGATAATTATTATACTACCAGGTTTATGAAAGCAGTTAGATTATAAACGAAAAAGGATGTTTTAAATTAATCGAAACATCCTTTTTTTATTTATAATTTATAGATAAATGATTTAAATACTTAACATAAGGTGTTAAACAGCTATATTTTTTCCTTCCTAAGGAATAATTTTATAATTTTATTATATATATATTAAGACAAGTACTCAATAAGAAGGAATATATCAATATTATTATTCAATCTGTTCTCTGTTTTTTATTAAATTCCGAGCTTGTTTACCTATAATAAAATGTTAAATTATCATATTGGGGAGGAGATTACCTTGAAAAGATCTAAAATTGGGATACGAAAAAAGCAGAAAAAAGCTAATATAATAATAGCGGTATTATTTTTATTTCTATTACCTGTAATAGCCATAACGATAGGCTCGAAAATTACTGAATGGTGGGTTATACCTACAATCAGTACCGACGATATGTTAAAATCACCGGAGGAAATTGTTCTTAAGGAGAATGACGAATTAGAGGATGATACTATACAGGAAAAAAACGACACTTATTCTGAAGTGAAAGGAGAGGAATTAAATCAAAAAAATGCAAACTTAAATTCTATATCAATATATATGATACAGATAGCCAGTATATCCGACAATAAAAATATAGAATTATTGGCTGAAGAATTAGATAATCATAATCTACCTCATATTACATATAAGTTAGATGATATGTACAAAATCTATACATTCGCCTCAACTAGAAGAGAAGATGTGGAAAGTAAAATAGATGAGGTCAAAGAAATTTATGAAGATGCATACATAGGGCAGATGCATATACCGCAAAAACAAATACAATATTTAGATGAGGAGAATAAAGGTACAAAGGAATTCATAGAAGATATGAATTTGTTGTTAGAATTATTAGAGCAGTCCTCGAATAATATATACAAGTCTTATAATGAAAGATCAAAATTAGATAAATACAAGGAAATATTGGGAAATCATAAAAAACTTTTAGAACAAATGCTTGAAAAAATTAACAATACAGAATTACCTAAAAATTTTGTCGGTAAAGATGATATAAAAAATATGATCGAACATCAGGAAAAAAATATTACAGAATCTTTGAAAATAATTGAAGGCAAGCAAGAAATGTATAAACTCCAAAATTATTTTTTGGATAATTTATTTAAGACAGTAGAAATAATTAAAAAATAGATATAAACATGGTACGCTTCTGAAAAGATAATTTTTTGAAAATTTATCCAATCGGCGTAAAGACTTGGAGAATGTCGCTTTAGGCGATATAATAGCGAAATAGAAAAGCAGAAACAAAAAAATATGTAAAAGATAGGCCATAGTGCTTGTTAAATGTTAGATTTTGTACTAATATAGTAGTGTAGGGCAATTATTTTATAATAATAAATCAATGATTATAGATTTTTAATGATTTTAAATGTGTTTAAACAAGTAATATTGATACTGTTCATGCTGTTTTATATATGTTTTTATAAATATTCGGTAGATTTAGTATACAATATTTTATTTGCTTATATGTGTTAATTAATAATCAACATATGCCGGCTTGGCGGCACAATATAAATTTAAAAAACTATAATCAAATAACATTTAAGGGGTGAAATATATAATGAAGTCTTTAACCTTTAGGGGCGGTATTCATCCTCTTGGCTACAAGGAAGCAACAGCTCATCTTGAGGTGGAAAAGGCTGTTGAACCAGGTGTTGTATTCATACCATTAAAACAGCATGCAGGTGCACCTTGCCAACCCTTAGTAAAAGTTGGGGATCGTGTCACTGTAGGAGAACGAATAGGGGAATCCGATGCATTCATTTCGGCTCCGGTGCATTCAAGTGTATCTGGTAATGTTAAAGAGATCACTAAAATACCGGACGCCAACGGCGGAGAGGTTCAAGCTATTGTTATTGAATCCGATGGTTTAAATGAAATACATCCTTCCATAAAACCTATAGGAGATATCGGGTCCTTGAAGCCGGAAGAGATTGTAGCTGCTGTTAAGGATGCAGGAATAGTCGGTATGGGTGGAGCTGTCTTCCCGACCCATGTCAAGATAACAGAATTAAAAGACAAAAAGATTGAGTATTTCATATTAAATGGAGCAGAATGTGAACCTTATTTAACAGCGGACCACCGTCTGATGGTAGAAAATCCGGAAGATATTATTTATGGATTGAGGGCCATGATGAAGGCGAAAAATGTATCAAAGGGCATTATAGGTATTGAGGATAACAAACGGGATGCTATAGAATCCATGGAAAAAGCTGCAAAACAATATCCGAATATCAAAATTGTTGCACTTCATACAAAATACCCACAGGGCGCAAGTGATCAATTAGTTTATGCCTGTATAGGCAGGGAAGTACCTGCCGGCGGCAGTTCGTCAGAGGCGGGGGTAGTTGTAAATAATGTTGCAACAGCGGCGGAAATTGCCAAAACATTGAGGACAGGCATGCCGTCAATCGATAGAATAACTACTGTCGCAGGTAGTGCCATAGCGAATCCTAAAAATCTATTGATAAAGGTGGGAGTACCTATTAAAGAGGTAATTGAGCAATGTGGAGGTTATTCCAAAACTCCCGGAAAGATAATCATGGGTGGGCCTATGATGGGATTTGCTCAATATACGGACGAAGTTGTGATAACAAAAGGTTCTTCCGGGTTATTAATATTCGATGAAGAAGAAGCAAGGATTCCGGAGCCGAAACAATGTATACGCTGTGGAAAATGTGTTGAAATTTGTCCTGTTAATCTTCAACCATTACAAATTAGTGCATATTCTCTAAACAACATGATGGAACACGCAGAGAAATATAGGGCATTAGATTGTATTGAATGTGGTTCATGCTCATTTATTTGTCCATCAAAGAGACCTTTATTACAATCTATTAGAGTAGCAAAGGCTGCAATTTCTGAAAAGAAAAGAAAGCAAAATAATTAATTGATGGGAGGGAAGATTGATGGAAGAAAGATTATTTGTATCCTCTTCACCCCATATAAGGGATGAAAATACGATACAAAAAGTAATGTTGGATGTAATAATTGCATTGTTACCTGCAACATTAGGGGCATTATATTATTTTGGAGTAAATGCAGCAAAAATTATATTTTTATCAGTACTTACGGCTGTTATTTCAGAAGCTGTATTTCAGAGAATCAGAAAACAGCCCATAACTATTAATGATTCAAGTGCGGTAGTTACGGGGCTATTATTAGCTTTTAATATGCCGGCCTCTGTGCCATGGTGGATTCCGGTTTTAGGTGCTATTATAGCTATAGTAGTTGTGAAACAATTTTTCGGCGGAGTAGGCCATAATTTTATGAATCCTGCATTAGCAGCCAGGATTATGCTGATGATTTCTTATACCGGCCATATGACCAGTTGGGTCAAGCCGGGGGTGGATGCTGTATCTACTGCAACACCTCTGAGTTTTGTAAAAGGGCTTGCCGAGGTACCGGGTAGGGCGCCTAAATTATTTGATATGCTGATGGGAAATACAGGAGGCTGTTTAGGAGAAACATCGGCAATATTATTGATTTTAGGTGGAATATATTTGATATACAGAGGGGTTATTTCTATACAGGTACCGGCGATATATATTGCTACAGTGGCAGTGATTACCTTAATCTTTGGACGATTTGACGTTTATTTTATGGTATATCATCTGTTGGCGGGCGGATTGATGTTAGGAGCGATTTTTATGGCTACTGATTATGCATCTGCACCGGTGACACCGAAAGGAAGAATAATTTTTGCATTCGGGTGTGGTGTTTTAACTTCTATATTCAGGCTCTATGGCGGCTATCCGGAAGGAGTAGGTTTTTCTATCCTCTTAATGAATATTGCGGCACCTCTGATTGAAAAATATACAAGCCCTAGAGTATTTGGGGAGGTGAAGTAGCTAATGCGTGACATAATTAAATTAGGCTTAATATTGTTGATAATAACTGCCGTGTCGGCAGGCGCACTTAGTATTACAAATGATATCACAAGAGAAATCATCGATGAAAAGGCTCTGGAAAAAAATCTTGCATATATGAAGGAAATACTACCTGATGCTGATGATTTTGAGCTGGTGGATGATCCCGAGATCTTAAGCGTGGATGGGGTTGAAGAGGTTTACAAAGCCTTACAGGGCGGAAACATTTCAGGTTATGTGATTAAAACAATAACTTCGGGATATGGCGGTGGAGTTACAATATTGACCGGTATTGATGTTGACGGAACTATTGTTGCGATAAGGGTAGCATCACAGACAGAAACTCCTGAGCTGGGAACTAAAATTGCCGAAGACGAATTCGGGTCACAATTTGAGGGTTTATCGGCGGAAACGGAACTCGAATTAAATGAAGATGTAGACCAGGTTTCAGGTGCTACCGTTTCATCAAAGGCCGCAATTAACGGAGTCAATGCATCAATAGAATTATTTAATAATGTACTGAAATAATATATGAACTATAATTTTGGGGGTGAGTTTATGAAGGCCAGAAAGATATTTGCCGATGGCTTAATATTTAATAATCCCATACTTGTACAGATGGTAGGGATGTGTCCTACACTCGCTGTATCAAATACCGCTATGAACGGATTTGGGATGGGGCTTGCAGCTACGGCTGTATTGATCGGTTCTAATATAGTAATTTCTATGCTTAGGAAAGTGACGCCGGATGAAATCAGAATACCTATTTTTATTGTTGTTATTGCGACATTTGTAACAATGGTAGAGATGCTTGTGCAGGCGTTTTTCACACCATTATATGAAGCACTTGGCATATTTTTACCATTAATCGTTGTTAACTGTATTATTTTAGCCAGGGCGGAGGCTTTTGCGTTTAAAAATTCAGTTTTTAAATCTGCTATCGACGGTTTAGGCAATGGGCTTGGTTTTACATTGGCACTGACAATCCTTGCAGCAATCAGGGAATTATTTGGTTCAGGTTCAATCTTTGGAAAAACAGTTATGTGGGGAAGTTATGAGCCTATGTCTATTATAGTTCAACCTTCAGGAGGATTTCTAGTCTTAGGTATACTCCTTGCTGTTTTTTCAATGTTCACGGCCAAAAGGGCAAATGCTTAAATTAGGGGGGTGGAATAAGTGTCATTATTTGTTATAATAATCAGTGGTATATTGATAAACAACTATGTTTTATCCCGTATATTAGGGATATGTCCGTTTTTAGGTGTTTCTAAACAGGTAGAAACTGCCGCCGGCATGAGCATGGCAGTTACCTTTGTTATGACTTTAGCAGGAACGATCACGTGGTTAGCCCAGAGATTTGTTTTAGATAAATTAGGGTTGGAATACATGCAGACAGTTACGTTTATTCTCATAATAGCGGCACTGGTCCAGTTTGTAGAAATGGTTATACAAAAAACCAGTCCCACTTTATACCAATCATTAGGTATATATTTGCCGCTCATCACTACTAACTGTGCAGTGTTAGGGGTATCAATTTTAAATATTAAAGAAAGATTTGGCTTAATAGAAACTATTGTTAATTCAGCAGCATCGGCTATTGGTTTTTCTCTAGCAATTATATTATTTGCCGGAATTAGAGAACGTTTAGAATTATCAAATATTCCCGAAGCCTTTAAAGGATTTCCAATTGCATTGTTTACTGCAGGCCTGATGTCGTTGGCATTTCTAGGTTTTGCCGGACTGGTGTAGAGGAGTGATTATATGGATTTAAAAACTATTATAGAACCTATAGTGAGTCTTGGGGGAATGGGTCTGATATTCGGTGCGGGTTTGGCCTTTGCATCTCAAAAACTTGCTGTTGAGGTTGATGAAAAAGTTAGTGCTATCAGGGCTGTTCTTCCGGGAGCAAATTGTGGGGCTTGTGGTTTTCCGGGATGTGACGGTCTTGCAAATGCTATTGCAGCAGGCGAGGCGCCTGTAAACAGTTGTCCTGTTGGAGGAGCCGATGTCGCAGAAAAGATTGGGGAGGTCATGGGTGTAAAAGCAGATGCCCAAGATAAAAAAGTGGCGAAGGTTCTCTGTGATGGCGACATAACAAAATGTAGAGAAAAGTTTAAATACGAAGGGATTCAAGACTGTGTAGCGGCTGCGGCCATTCAAGGTGGAAGCAAGGCCTGTTCATATGGCTGCCTGGGACTGGGTACATGCGTAGAGGCCTGTCAATTTGATGCTATTGAAATAGTAGAAGGGGTTGCAAAGATAGACCCGGAAAAATGTACGTCCTGTGGCAAGTGTATAGAAGTATGTCCTAAGAATGTGATCGGCTGGGTCCCTTATAAGCAAAGTGTTGTTATTACATGTAACAACAAAGATCCCGGAAAAATAGTCAGGGGAATATGTACAGTCGGATGCATCGGATGTAGGATCTGTGTTAAAAACTGTCCAACAAATACGATTGAATTCGAAAACAATCTCGCATTTATTAATTATGACAATTGTACTAACTGCTTTACATGTGTTGAAAAATGCCCCACAAATGCAATTGAGGGTGATTTAGAAAGAAAAGCGAAATTTAATTTATAAAATTTAATCTTTAACAAGAATGGGGAGAGCCTTTGACAGGCTCCCTTTATTTTTGCTAAAAACCTATATCAATGAGTCACAATTATCATGATTGTCGGTGTTTTTTTAAAGGGATAAAAAGTAAATATCAATTATTTACTACTTGTATATTAAAACATATAATGATAAACTTTTGATGTATTGAATTTTATATTATCTTAATTTTTAAATTGACAAATAGGCCACCGGATTTGTTGTTACAATATTAGTGGTGTATAATTTATTTGAAAATTAAGGTTAGATTTATTATTTCAGAGAAAGTGTGTTAATCGCTATGAATACAAAAAAAATGATACATTTGGCTATGTTGACTTCCATAGGATTAGGGCTTCATATTATCGAATCAATGATACCTAATCCTTTTACCGCATTTGCACCCGGTGCAAAACTGGGATTAGCTAATATTGTCGGTCTGATTACATTGGTAATATATGGGGTAAAGTATGCCTTAGCTGTTAACTTACTAAGGAGTTTTATCGGGGGAACGGTATCGGGAGTTATAATTTCTACGATATATAGCATGTCAGGAGCCTTTGTGAGCACAATTTTGATGTGGTTTATATATAAGTTTTTTAAAAAGCACTTCAGTTTGATAGGTGTGAGTGTCTTTGGGGCACTGGGGCATAATATAGCACAATTGGTGGTAGCCAGTATTATTATCAAAAATATTAAAATATTTGCCTATTTACCGGTTCTAACACTAACAAGCATTTTTACAGGTGTATTTATCGGAATTACAGCGAATTATACTTTGGGTAAAATTAAAACTAACATAGATCACATAGTGGGAACTTAGAAAAATGGAGGATAAAAATGAGAAAAAATAGAAGCTCCTGGTTGCTTATATTATTTGTCATTACAGGGGTTATTTTAGGCAGTTTAATAGGGAAGTTTTTTGGTGCTGCGGTTCCCTTTCTAAATTATGGACCCGAAAATTTAGGATTAAATAATGTAGAGATTGACCTGGGGATTGTTTATTTTCAAATAAGTTTGCTCTTTAGAATCAATGTTACCAGTTTGATTGGACTTCTATTGGCCTTAATTATATTTAATAGATTGTAGGTGAAAATATGAGAGCAATAATCCTAGCATCTAATTCATCAAGAAGAAAAGAAATCTTGGAAAATTTAGGGGTGGATTTTCAAGTGATCGGCAGTAATATTGATAAAAAAATTGATGGACAGCTTTCTTCTGTGGAAATTGCTAAATATTTCGCTTATGCAAAAGCAAGGGATGTTTCCGGTAAATTAAATGGGTACCATGTTGTTATAGGGGCTGATACGGTAGTAGAATGTGGTAAAATATTAGGTAAGCCTCAAAATAAATATGATGCATATAACATGTTAAGATTTCTTTCGGGAAAAGCCCATAGGGTCATTACCGGATTTGCGATAATAGACTGTTTAATGGGACAACAATTTATCGATCATGAAAGTACCCGGGTATATTTTAAGGAATTAAAAGATCAGGAGATTTGGAATTATATTGCAACCGACGAATATATAGGTAAGGCCGGTGCCTACGCAATCCAGGGGAAGGCTTCTTTATTTATAGAAAAAATAGAAGGTGATTATTTTAATGTTGTGGGATTACCGGTGTTCAAGTTAGGGGTTGCGCTGTGTGATAATTTTAACATAGATCTTCTTTAAATCTTAAAAATTTTAAGGTGGGTTAATTATGTGCGATTATTGTGAATATACTACTATTAAAAACATGCCTGTAAGTGAACGACCAAGGGAAAAAATGGTCACTTATGGATGCCAAAGTTTATCCAATGCGGAATTATTGGCGATAGTATTATCCACAGGGACAAAAGATAAAACAGCAATTGATTTGGCGAGGGGAATATTAAATATGTCCAATGAAGGATTGAGAACTCTTACAAATTGTACCATGGAGGAACTGATGCAAATAAGGGGTATTGGCTTGGCAAAAGCATCTCAAGTTATGGCCGCCGTGGAACTGGGGAAACGTATAGCCTTAACAGCGAATGTAAATAATTATAAAATACAGGGTCCTGAGGATGTAAGTAATCTATTGATGGAGGAGATGAGGTATTTAAATAAGGAAATTTTTAATATTATACTGTTAAATACTAAGAACAATGTAATTGCTATAGAGAACATATCAGTGGGCAGTTTAAATGCTTCAATCGTTCATCCCAGAGAAGTGTTCAATATAGCAATCCGTAGAAGCAGTTCTGCTATAATATTGGCACATAATCACCCAAGCGGGGATCCGAAACCAAGTACGGAGGATATCAATATAACAAAAAGACTTATTGAAGCGGGAACTATTATTGGAATAAATGTGTTGGATCATATAATCATAGGGGATGGAATCTATTTCAGCATGAAAGAAAAGGAAATAATATGATTGCTATGTAAAAGGAAGGAGTATTGTGGATGAGTATTTTTAGTTTTTTTTCACGTGATATGGGAGTTGACTTAGGAACGGCAAATACATTGGTTTATGTGAGGGGAAAAGGTATTGTACTTAATGAGCCCTCTGTAGTTGCAATTCAAAATGATACGAAAACGGTACTGTCTGTAGGTGAAGATGCAAAAAAAATGATTGGCAGAACACCGGGTAATATAGTTGCGATCAGGCCGATGAGGGATGGTGTAATTGCAGATTTTGATGTAACTCAAAGTATGTTAAAATATTTTATTAAAAAGGTCTATTCTAGAAGAACATTAATACAATCCAGGGTAGTTGTAAGTGTTCCTTCCGGGGTTACTGAAGTAGAAAAAAGAGCAGTAGAGGAAGCCACATTGCAGGCAGGTGCAAGGGAAGCTTATTTAATTGAAGAGCCTATGGCTGCAGCTATAGGAGCGGGTTTGCCTGTTGAAGAACCCACCGGCAGTATGGTTGTAGATGTTGGTGGGGGGACTACGGAAGTTGCTGTTATCTCTCTTGGGGGTATTGTAACTGCTAAATCTATCAGAATCGGCGGAGACGAACTTGATGAATCCATTGTTCAATATATAAAAAGAGAATATAACCTGATGATTGGGGAAAGAACGGCCGAAGAGGTGAAGGTAACGATTGGATCAGCATTTCCGAAAGCAAAGGAAGAAAATATGCTTGTAAGAGGCAGGGATTTGGTTTCAGGATTGCCTAAGACCTTAGAAATAACATCGGTTGAAATAATGGAGGCATTGAAAGAACCTGTCAGCCAGATTGTTGAGGCTATTAAATATACATTGGAAAAGACTCCTCCGGAACTTGCGGCCGACATTATGGAAATAGGAATAATGCTTACAGGCGGCGGGGCCCTATTGGACGGATTGGATAAACTGGTAATAAAAGAAACCGGAATGCCCGTGCAGATTGCTGAAGGCCCTTTAGATTGTGTGGTAATGGGCACCGGAAAAGCAATAGAAGAAATAGATACCTTAAGAAGAATTCTAATAAGCCCTAAAAAATTGGGATAAGTTGGTGATATAGATGCCCAGAAACAGATTAAAAAATAAATGGAAGAACAGATCAGCAATGATAGTGGCAATTGTCGCTATCATTCTCATTATAATGATAGGAATTACATCTAAACAAAGGGAAAATATTACCTTTATAGAAAGGTGGATCGGAAATATTATAACACCTGTTCAAAATGTTATCAGCAAAGGTGTTAATGGCATAAAACAAGGTATTAATTCTATAGGCGATATGGCTAATTTAAAGGTTGAAAATGAGAACTTAAAAAAGGAAGTAGAATCATTACAACAAGAGGTTTTAAAGTTAAACATGGCAAGGAGCGAATTGGAGGAATTAAAAGCTTTAAAATATGCTTTAAATTATATAGAAGATGATAATAAATATAATATTATTTCTGCCGATATAATAGGGAAAGGCCCCGGTAATTGGTTCAATATATTTACAGTTGATGCCGGTGAAAAACAGGGTGTCAAAAAAGATAGTATAATATTTAATTCCAATGGGCTTGTTGGAAAAGTTTATGAGGTTGGAGGTAATTGGTCAAAAGTCATTTCCATCATAGACAATAACAGCTCTGTTAGTTTTCAAATAATGAGGGACAGTAGTTTGCAAGGTATAGTTACGGGGAGTATTATTAATGAAATAACCGGATATTTGTTTGATCCCTTAGCGGATATAATTGTAGGTGACAAAATAGTTACTTCGGGGTTGGGTACCTATCCGGAGGGAATTCTAATAGGCGAAATTATTGAAGTGGATAAATCCAGCGATCATCTATTAAAAACAATCAAGGTAGAACCTGCAGTTAATTTTAAGAGAGTAACTAAGGTAATAATAATGGAACCGATACAATTTCATTAGCAAAAAAGGGGCAACCGACAGTGGGAACGATTATAATTGGCTTAATTATTTTATTTAATTTAATACTGCAATCCACATTATTTCAGCAGATTGAGATATATGGTGTGGCTCCCAATACCGCATTGATTCTCGTTATATCTTTTGCTATATACAGCGGCAGGAACAAGGGAGCCGGTATAGGATTTTTTGTAGGTATTTTACAAGATATTATTTTTGGGCGTACAATTGGTTTAAATGCATTAGTATTTATGATTATTGGATACTTGATCGGGCTTATGGACCAAAAAGTATTCAAGGATAATTTACTTATTCCATTTATTTTTACTGCGTTGACAACGATAATTTACGAAATGATAAATCTTTTGTTAATATTTTTATTGGGATATAGAATAGAGCTATTAAATATAATAAAAAAAATGTTGATAATAGAAGTGATATATAATTCTATTATTTCCCTCATCATTCATTATTATATATCAAAGTTATTTAAATCAGGTTTAATAAAAAAGGGATATTAATTGGAGTGATATAATTGTTGTTTAAAAAATTAAAAGATCGGTACAACATAATCTCCCTAGTATTTGCCGTAATTATTGTCGTTATAATTTTAAGATTGATGGTGCTGATGATAGTCGAAGGGCAAAATTATCGAGAGCAAGCCGAAAATCGAATTTTTAAGAATATTCCTTTGGGTGCTCCAAGAGGTGAAATAAGGGACAAATATGGTAGGCTGTTAGCCGGAAGCCGTCCCAGTTTTACTGTGCAAATTATGAGAAATGAAATAGACAGTGAGAAGATGAATACTGTAGCGCTGAAGTTAGTAAATATATTGGAGCAAAATGGTGATAAGTATACGGACGAATTTCCGATTATAATGACGGAAACCGGAGAATATGTTTTTACCTATGATATGGAACTTGCTAATTGGAAAGAAACTTATGGATTATTAGGTGTTAAAGATGGCGAAGAGGCCTATGGGATTTTAAAGGAAAGGTATGATATAAATATAGAGGATCCTGTGGAAGCTCAGCTTGAACTGTTGAAAATACCGGGTTTAACTATACCCATATCTATAAAAGAGGATACAAGATGGGAATATACAGATACATTAAAAAAAGAGGACTGGCTCAAAAGCTATGGATTTAAAAGATATGATGTAGAAGCTATAGATGCATTTAACAGGCTCAGGGAAGATTATGAAATATCTGATGATTATTC
>CAYOGD010000027.1:0-15032 GCA_964403395.1 uncultured Alkaliphilus sp. | reverse complement strand
CCGTGGAATCACACAGACTGCTGATCCACATGCCGTCAAATTCCTTGATACAATCATCTTTTTCTATCTTTGTTTTTTCAACAATCAAGCCTGTCAATCCGCTATGTGCCTCCAGGACTCTCACAATCGGTTTAATCTTCAACAATCTCCTCAAACTTCCTAATCTTATCTGAGGGGTTGTTCCTATTCCCCTGATGGCTTCATCTAACTTGGAAATAGAAATTCCTTTCGTATATTCAAATTCTACCAGTTCCCCTCCCCACTGTTTAAGAAGTTCAATAACCTTGGCTCTTATATGACTTTGAGGGCCTGTTCTCCAATCGTCACCGTGTACTACATAATCAGGTTTTAACAACAACAGATTCTCCTCGTAATCCAAGGTATTTTGCGGTATAACCCTTTTTACGCCTTTGATATTTTCGATAATTTCTTTTCTATTTTCATATGGTAATAACGGTGCCCTTTTATATGAAGCTATGGCCTCATCTTTCAACACCCCGACTGTGACTTCCCCCAATTCTTTTGCTTTTTTGATTATATTTATATGACCATTATGAATAATATCTGCACTCATAGCCAAATACACTGTTTTCATCGAAAACACCCCCCGATATTTAATAAATATCCTTTAAAACTTCCCTCAATAATTCCCTTGTAACCTGAACGGGATTATTATCCATACGGTCCGGGGTAAATGATTTTTTGATAATAGAATCGAAATCCTCTTCCTTTATATTATAATCTCTGAGTTTAAACGGTATTTGGGATTTTAAAAAAATATCATTGATTTTATTCTTTATCTGTGAAATTTCCTCAACATCAAAAGCGTCCAGTAAAGCATCCTTATCTATAATGGATTCCTCATTGATGTTAAAAAAATTAGCAAGAGTCATGCTCGTTGCTATTCCGTGGGGTATATTGTACTTTGAAGTTAGGGTATATGAGATAGAATGGCAGGCCGTTGTCTTGGTGTTACTGAAAGCCAATCCGGCATACAGGCTTGCCTGTGCGATTTTTGTTCTCAGATTTAAATCGTTTAAATTATCTATAAGATTATTCAAATTTTTTATGATGAGTTCTATGGCCATTAATGCATACATTCTCACTATTTCATTTGTCCTTTTGGACCAATATGCTTCCAAGGCATGGCTCAATGCATCCAAAGCGGTAGATACTGTCAATTGTAAAGGAAGGTTTATTGTTAACGTAGGATCTATAATTGCTATTTTAGGATATAATCTTTCACTCTCTATGGAATATTTTTTATTGTTTCCTTTGTCCCAGATTGTGGCCCAAGATGTGACCTCGGAGCCTGTTCCCGCTGTGGTCGGTATAGCTACAATAGGAGTATCAATACTGTTATTTTGGTGCCTTTTATTTATTATACCTCTCTTTAATGCGCTATAACCATTTATTTGTAAATTTCTAAATGCTGCCAGGCATTTTCCCATATCTATAACACTGCCACCGCCGATGGCTATTATAGAATCGTAATTTAATTTATCCGTTTTGGACTTGAAACCGCATAACTCTCTTATTTCGGGATTAGAAGGGACACCGTCACAAACAAAAATCCTTCTATCACCTAATGATTTTAATATAATATCTAATTTCCCCGATTTTTTTAAAGATCTGCTGCCCGTTAAAATCAACACATTCTCCATATTTAAACCGGATGCTGCTATAATTTCGGAAAGATTTTTTGTAATTTCGGGCCCCCATTTGAGTTTTACCGGATTATAAAAACAAGACATGAAATCACCCTCATAAAATCTGTATTTATATTTTATACACGCAACCTATCCCTCAGCAATTGCAGGTCATATACCGTATCCACTTCCATACACAGCCTTCCTTTTACATCCAAAGGCTTTAATACTACCTCGCTCAGGACATCATTGAGGGCCTCTTCGGCATAAACATCGATCTTACCATCGATACAAAATTCATGTATGGACTCTTTCCAAGCATCCCAATCGCTGCTGTTTAATTTATATAAAGGCTGGCAGGATACACAATTACCGTCGTTGATATATGTAGCTATTTTTTTTATCCGATCATCTCCTATTTCCGCTTTAAAATCTTTTTCAGGTAATGGTAATGTGGAATCCACCACCACACAGCTTGTGTTTAAACCTATGACGTCATTTAATATATCTTGGTCAAAATATAAATCACCATGGAACAATATTATATCTTGGTCTGATTCATCCGGTGCCAAATACATGGAATAAATATAATTAGTATTCAAATAAGAAGAATTATGTATATATGTGATATCCAGATCGCCGAATTCAGTATCTATGAAGTCTTTGAGTTTATCCCCCATATACCCTGTAGTTATCAATATGCTTTCTATACCTACTCCCTCAAGTGCTTTTATTTGATGATATATCAACGGGACTCCATCCCAGATTTCCACCATGCTTTTGTGATTATTTTTTGTAAATTCACCCATCCGTGAACCCGTACCCGAGTTTAATATAATAGCTTTCAACTTATCCAAACCCCTCTTGATTTATTTTTATGCATGAAATATATTAAATATTTTAACCTTTGATTAAACCTTTTTCGTTTGATTTTTATATTGCAAAATATGTTAAATGTCTTAACTATTGATTGAACTTTTCTCATTTGATTCTTATATCACAAAATGTGTTGAATATCTTAACTTTTTGTCCGGATATTTCTGATTTTTTTATGCTGTAAAATATATCAAGGGATAGCCTCCGGAGCTGCTGACCAACCACGAAGACTATCCCCTTAATGCATTTAAATCATGAACCGGAAAATAGATAATTCAAGCCCTATCTCTACCATTTGCAGGAAGTACCCTTGCTGACGAAAGGATCCCTCTAAAAACAGATAATTCAGGCCTTATCCCCAACTGATTTACCATTTACGGGAAGCGCCGCCACCGCCGGAGGAACCTCCTCCAAACTTGCCCCCGCCTATTGTGGGTCCGCTCCTATGAGAGCCACCCCCAAAGGGGCTGCTGCCGTGTCCGGTCCCAAAACCTCCGCCAAATCCACCGCCCATGGGGCCCCTGTGTGTCGGGCCTGAGTATCTCCCTCCGGCCAAATTTCTGAATAATGAAGCTGTCAACCAGAAAAGATTTCTACCCAACAGTTTAGATAGTACAAACATGGCAGTTATGGCACTAAAAAATAATAGCCCTATTGTTTTAATGATATCCGCAATCGAAACAGGCTCCTGCAGAACAACAGGTGTTATAGATTTTGAACCCTCAAAGATCTGCTCTGCAGCGATATCATATTCTATTAAAATTTCATTGAGTAAGAGACTATAGGCAGTGGCAATCCCTTCACTATAATTGTCCGCCTGAAAATAAAGGATCATCTCATCCAGAATAGCCCCGGCCTTGCCATCATTTATAGCGCCTTCAAGCCCATATCCTACCTCAATGCGTGCCTCCCTGTCCTCTTGAGCAACTAAAAGTAATACGCCGTTTCTTTTATCCTTGTCGCCGATGCCCCATTGCCTGAATAAATTGAGAGCATATTCTTCAATAGGTCTATCGTCCAGCGACGGTACAGTAACAACCACCAATTCTGCCGATGTTGTTTTCTGAAGAACACTGCTCATTCTGAGCATATCATCCTTGACTTCGCCGGTTAACATTGAGGCATAGTCCTGTACATATATATCCACCGTAGGTGCCTTAGGAATAGTCAAACCATAAACACCCAGCAGGGATATACTGACCAGTAAAGTTATTATAAACACAGATACCAGAGTTCTTGTTTGATTTTTCAAATCATTCACTCCCTATAATTGAATGCACGGTTTGTATCGTAGATAAACGGTCCGGATATTTTAATAAATACAATGGAATCACTCGCAGGACATAGCCGCACTCGGCAAATTGATATAAAAAGCTATCTATTACTATACTATGCTTCTTAATCAAATTTTACACTGGGTGCTTTGCCGGCCCCCTGTTCCATTTCGAAATATGGTTGTTGTTCAAACCTTAACATACCTGCTAAAATATTTGTCGGAAATCGCCTGATTGTTTGATTATATGTCTGCACAGAACCGTTATAATCCTGGCGTGCTACTGCCAGACGGTTTTCGGTTCCGGCCAATTCGTCCTGTAATCGTATAAATTGTTCATTGGCTTTCAGGTCCGGATAATTTTCCGCTATTACGAGTAATCTGCTCAATGCCCCCGTCAATTCCTGATTAGCCCCTATGACCTCTTCCCGATTGCTGCCCTGGCCTATGCGGGCCCTGGCATCCGCTATCTCGGTAAATATCTCTTTTTCATGAATTGCATAACCCTTAGCCACTTCTACTAAATTCGGTACTAAATCATACCTCCGCTGCATAAGATTTTCTACCTGTTTCCAATCGGCATCAATAGTTTCGTCCATCACTACCAATTTGTTATAACTACCTGCCACCGATATGATGGGCAGTGCTACTATCAATAAAATAATTGCTAATACAATAATCCAAGTTTTCTTCATGTTTCTTGCCCCCTCCGTAAATATGTCTACATCGTTATAATACCATAAAATAATATGATTTGGGTTATTAAAATCAACAAATGAATATTTTACCGCATGAATCGCAGGCGCTACTGAATGAATTGTGGCACCGCCAATGGTCCGTGGGTACTGCCGCATGAACCGCAGGTACGCCGAATTAACCGCGAAATGCCGACGCATAAACCGCAGGCGCTGCTGCATGGACTGCAAATGTTGCCACATGAATCGCGAACGCCGTTGGCAGGTGCTTTGAAATTTATCATGATTCCCGGTTTTTAGACATTTCCCTTGAAAAAGTATCTGTAAATATTTTTAATCCTTTGCAAAGGTGAACACAGTCACAGATTTCGCACCGCTGTTTACTAATTCTTTACTGCAGGAATTAACTGTAGAACCTGTGGTAAATATATCATCCACCAACAGTATATCCCTACCTACTATTGTTTCCTGATCTATTACCTTAAAAGCCCCCTCAACATTTTCCAACCTCTCTCTTTTGGTCAAATTATACATAACCTTGGTGTTTTTAACTCTAACACACGAATCCACAATAAGGGGTATGTCTGTTTTTTCAGATATATATTTGCCTATAAGAGTTGATTGATTAAACCCCCGCTCTTTTTCTTTATTTTTATATAGAGGCACGGGAACAATTATATCTATTTCTATTCCCTCCTGCTCTAACCCGTCCGCCATGATGTAACCGATTGTTTTCGCCAGATATGTGTGATTAGAATATTTTAATTTGTATATCAGTGTCTTTACATCTTTTTCATATTTTACTGTGGATATTGCCCTGTCAAAATAATAATTGCTATTTGCACATTGCCGGCAAATCGGGCCATCTTCTACCATCCTCAACGGTATACCGCATTTAACACAGTGATGCTCCGGAATAAAAGGAAGGTTGTTATAACAATTATGACACAGGCTATATTTAGCATCCTTTTCCTGGGTCCCGCCGCACATATAGCAAATAGTCTTCGACGGATATATCAGGTCCAAAAAAGCATCTGTATATTCTTCTATTTTCTTTAAAATTTTCATATATAATAGCATCCTTCCTGCTTTCTTGTCATCTTGAATATAACGAAAAACCTACATTTTAAGCCAGTAAAGACTATTCACCAACGCTGAGAATGATGATTTTCACACAATCCGGCGTCTTCTTGCCATCAAATTTTCATATATGACGGCACCCTTCTATGGCCTCGAGATAGCTAAGAAGCTGCGGAAAAAGATGGCAAACAAAGCGTCCCCTTGCCACTTTGCCACCCTTAGGTCATGAATTCGGAAAATCTTTTCAGCCTGGCTCCGAGCCCTGAGTACCTTTCGACTATTTTATTATTAGCTATCATTCGCTTTAAATATTCCTCTGTGCCCACTAAAACAACAAGGGTTTTTGCCCTGGTTATAGCGGTATATAGGATGTTTCTTGTGAGCAGCATCGGGGGAGCCCAGGTCACCGGCATAACTATGACCGGAAACTCGCTTCCCTGGCTCTTATGTATTGTGATGGAATAGGCGAGCTCCAATTGATCTAACTGGGCAAAGCTGTAAACTACACTCCTGTTGTCATCAAAAAACACCGTAAGTTCTTCATCCCTCTTATTTATATTTTGTACATACCCGATATCCCCGTTAAACACTCCTTCTCCGTATTGTTCTTCCGCTTCCGCATCCAGGTTTGTCCATTTCAATATATAATTATTTTTGATCTGCATAACTTTATCCCCTACACGGAAAAGCTTTTCTCTCAATTCCTTTTCCCTCTTACGAGCATCGGGAGGATTTAAATAGTTCTGTAATTCCCTGTTCAGGTTCAATGTCCCTATATTTCCTTTTTTCATAGGGGTGAGTACTTGGATATCCCTTATGGGGTCAAATTTATAATGCCTTGGAAGTCTCTCCTTTACAAGGCCTATTATGGTATGCAATATCTCTTCTTTTTTTCTTCGAGTTATAAAATAAAAGTCCCTATCCTTTTTATTGAGCACGGGATGAAATCCTTGATTGATTTTATGAGCATTTACAACAATCATGCTCTCTTCGGCCTGCCTGAATATTTCGTTCAGACGCACTACTTTCACTACCCCGCTATCTATAATATCCCTGAGCACATTACCCGCACCCACCGACGGCAGTTGGTCCACATCGCCGACACAGATCAGCCTTGAGCCCTTGGGTATAGCCTTTAAAAGATTATTCATCAATATGATGTCTACCATGGACATCTCATCTATTATTATTACATCTGCTTCCAGGGGATTGCCCTCGTCCCTTTGAAACAGCATCCCTTCATCATCATCGCTATATCCCATTTCCAATAATCTGTGTATTGTCTTGGCTTCCTTTCCCGTTGCTTCCGCCATCCGTTTTGAAGCCCTCCCTGTCGGAGCGGCAAGTAATATCTTTTTATCCAATTTTTCGAATACCTTGATCAATGTATTTATAATAGTGGTTTTGCCCGTACCCGGACCGCCCGTAATCACTAAAACACCACTGTTGATGGCTTGCCTTATTGCTTCTTTTTGGTTATCTGCGAGACATATATCGTCTTCCTTTTCTATATTTTTTATCTCCTCTTCCAAGTCTATTTCCAATGTATCCAATTCGCCATATGCAAGTTCTATGAGTTTGTTACAGGTATTGGTCTCCGCATAAAAATACGGCATAGAATATGCTACTATTTGATCATTATCAATATTTTCAGATTGTTTAGTCAGTTCCTGAGGACAATCGGAGCTATCCCCGGCATTTTGTTTTTCCGGTTCCTTCAAATGAGCAGGGCCTGTCTCTATATTTTGCCTCTCAAGCTGTATCTTCTGCCTGAGTGCCATCTCCTGTATTCCTTCTATTATTTTAACTTCTTCTACCTCCAACAGTCCCCCGGCTCTCTCTATCAAGGCATCACTCGGCGCATAGGTGTGGCCTTCATTATTAAATGTGTTGATCGTGTATCTGATTCCGGAATGTATGCGGTATTTGGAATTCGGGGAAATCCCCATCGCTCGCGCAATAAGATCCGCTCTCTTAAATCCTATGCCTGTTATCTCATCCGCCAGACGGTATGGATTCTCCTGTATATACGGTATAGTCATTTCCGCATATTTTTTATATATTTTAACTGCATACGCAGGTGTAATATCATACTGGGAAAGAAAAAGTATAATTTCTCTCAACTCTTTTTGTTCTTCAAATGACTCGACAATGGCCCGCATCTTTTTTTCACCGATGCCGGAAACTTCTGTCAACCTCTGTGGGGCATACTCCATAATTTCCAGGGAATCCGTGCCAAAATGATCTATTATCCTTTTCGCCATTTTTCTACCTATGCCTTTTATGACCCCGGAAGACAAATATTTTAAAATCCCTTCCTCTGTCGAAGGTTGTATATGCCTGTATTCTTTAACATCCATCTGCCTGCCGTATATGGGATGCTCCACCCATTTTCCTTTTACGGAGATCACTTCTCCTTCTCTCAATGCAGGCAAACAGCCCACCACCGTCACTTCTTCCTCTTCACAATTTAATACACCGACTAAAAATCCGTTGGATTCATTTTGAAATATTATTTCTATCAATCTGCCTTCTATTTCGACCACCGTAATTTCCTCCCAGCTACCAAATATCCCCTGTATTATATCATATCGTCATATTTATTGTCATTATCAGTGATTAAAAATATGGAGGAACAACCCGGGATCACTGAAAAAGCTCTAATTTTTAGCCATTCAAAGGCTCCTCATTTCACTTCTCAGGGCGGCAAAACCAAAGGGGTCATTCTGAATGTGTCACTGCATCTGGCCCCATGGTTCCATGGTTCA
The DNA here is from genome assembly GCA_964403395.1 of uncultured Alkaliphilus sp. Classification (GTDB taxonomy): domain Bacteria; phylum Bacillota; class Clostridia; order Peptostreptococcales; family Natronincolaceae; genus JAAZJW01. The sequence continues at coordinate 6,691 of CAYOGD010000027.1, read as the reverse complement.
TATTGAGTTCCTTCGCGAGAACCATTTATACTGTTCGTCTCAGATACTATAGGATGACAAAATAGGAATAAATAAAAAGGGAACGATTGTTAACCGTTCCACAGTTTAAAGTGCTATTTTCAAAATCTTGATGATATCAAGAATAAATTTAAAAGCTACATTTCCCACAGTTTAAAATACCCGTTTCAAAACACAAAATAAAAATTTCTTATCGTAGCCCCGCATCCTTGTGCAATATTTCAGCCTTATCGGTCTTCTCCCAAGCGAGGTTTAAGTCTTCTCTGCCAAAATGCCCATAAACCGCAATCTGTTTATATATGGGCCTTCTCAAATCCAAATCCCTGATTATAGCCGCAGGCCTGAGATCAAAATGTTTATTGATAAGTTCTATCAATTTTAAATCGTCTACCTTGCCCGTGCCAAAAGTTTCAACTAAGACAGACACCGGCCTCGCTATACCGATAACATAAGCCAACCCCACCTCACATTTATCGGCCAACCCCGCTGCTACTATATTTTTAGCTATATATCTGGCGGCATAAGCTGCCGAGCGATCTACCTTGGTCGGGTCTTTTCCGGAAAAAGCACCGCCCCCATGGCGAGCATATCCTCCATATGTGTCCACTATTATTTTTCTCCCTGTCAACCCTGCATCACCCAACGGGCCCCCTATAACAAAGCGCCCGGTCGGATTGACGAGATATGTTGTATTATCGTCCAACAGTTCGACTGGAACGACCTTATTGATGACATGCTCCACCAGGTCCCTTTCAATTGTTTTTTTATCGACCTCAGGGCTATGCTGTGCAGATATAACGATTGTATCGATTCTAACAGGTTTGTCGCCATCATACTCAACGGTTACCTGTGTCTTTCCGTCCGGCCTCAAATAATCCAATGTATGATTTTTTCTTACATCTGCCAATCTTTTGGCCAATTTGTGTGCAAGAGAAATAGGTAGCGGCATAAATTCCGGGGTTTCATTGCAGGCAAACCCGAACATCGACCCTTGATCCCCCGCTCCTATAGTTCCCAATTCGTTCTTATTTTCTCCCCTTTTACTTTCCAAGGCCTTGTTTACGCCCATTGCAATATCTGTAGACTGCTCATCTATAGCAATTAATACTGCACATGTATCTGCATCAAAACCATATTTTGCTCTGGTGTAACCTATTTCCTCCACTGTTTTTCTTACTATTTTAGGAATATCGACATAGCAGTTCGTCGTTATTTCGCCGGTGACCAACACAAGCCCTGTAGAAACACTGGTTTCACAAGCCACCCTCGCCCCCGGATCCTTTTCCAAAATAGCATCTAATATTGCGTCTGAAACCTGGTCACATACTTTATCCGGATGTCCTTCCGTAACTGATTCAGAAGTAAATAATTTTTTCGCCATTTTTTTGCCTCCTAATTTCTTCTTTAGAGCCCGTCCTCTACCACTTCTAACAAGGGGCAATCAGAATTTTTATTCAATTATCACTAAATTTAATGTTAGCACTAGCCACATTATGTGTCAATAATTAATTTGCTAAATCATGGTATCGAGAATCGTCAGAAATTCACTACAATATAACTGAGTATGAATACAATAATACCCGCAATGGAATTTCCCAAAGCGATAGCGGGCAAAGCATATTTTATCGGTATATTAAATAGTATTGCTGCCAAGCTGCCCGTCCATACGCCGGTACCCGGTAATGGTATGGCAACATAAACCACGAGCCCGATAATACTATATTTTTTTATATTCTTGCCTTTTCTCATTGTCCTCTTTACCGTTCTTTCCGCAAAACTTCTAAACAATTTAGTGCTCTTTAAATACATAAAAACAGGTTCTAAAAAAAACAACAAAAAGGGAACAGGGATCAAACCACCTAAGATACTCAAAATGGTGGCATGTATGGGGTTCATTCCCATGGCCACACCGATGGGGATAGCCCCCCTGAGTTCTATGAGCGGTAATGCCGCAATAAATAGTACTACAAGTTCATTGGTGATCGATTCTAATAATTTCCCCACCTTATCACTCCCGCCATTCATTTATCTACCTGAACAATATGTAATATATACATTCCATAAATAAATATTACTGCGGATTTGAGTATATGATTATTTAAGAATATTTTATATATGAACGGCCCAATACTCGATAAAAATTTTTACCAATTCTTAATAAATTTTCTATATATATATGATATAATATCTGTCGGGGTATAAGTGGACTAAATTTTTATTATCAGGGGTGATATCATGTACGCGATTGAAGAATTAGAACTATTGATTGAGCAGATAGAAATTAAAATGGCTGATTACTTAAATAACGAAGGAGCGATAGAGGAAATTTGTAATTTGAGCAAAAAGCTTGACAAATTAATTTCCAAGCACTGTAGCTGTTGAAGTGAACGAAATTTTAAATAAGATACGGCTAATTTTTAATTTTCATTTGGAAATTAGAATGCTTTGATGTGCCTATAACTGCAGTACTGTAATAATATTAAAACATTCTCTATATATTATATGGGGGGTGTTTTTTAATATGGAAATAAACGAGCATGCCGAAGACGTTTCAAATTGTACAGGGCATTTCCAAAACCCTTCGTCTGTAAAAAGGCTTTCCAGATATTTATCTACCCACGTTACGAAAGAACCCCTTATACTCTGCATAGGCACAGACAGATGTATAGGTGATGTTCTCGCCCCTCTGACAGGTACAATTTTACAAAAGCTGAATGTGGACTTTCCCGTATACGGTACATTGGAAAATCCCGTACATGCACTAAATATTTCTAATAATTTGAAAAAAATAAAATCCCGGCATCCGCAGGCTTACATAATAGCCATAGATGCCTCTTTGGGCTGTAAGAATGAGGTTGGTAACATTATAATAAGAAGGGGTTCCCTCCATCCGGGCAAGGGTGTGGGAAAAAAACTGCCCGCTGTGGGAGATCTCACCATTGTTGGAATAGTCGAAACCTTCAAGGCGGATATTGCCCTTGTTATACATAATATCCGCCTCCATTTTGTTATGTCCATGGCCGAAATTATAGCTTCTATTATTATAAGAGGTTTATGCCAAAATAAATCTGTAAAAGATAACCCCCCGTAATACCAAAAACGAGCGGAAGCCGCCCATACACACCTGCAATTAATACTATAAGGCATTCCGAAATCCCTCTCGGATGGATATGAATGATGGTGGGCGGCCAAAGCTATCCGGTCCGAACAATACATGAGCCTTCCATTTATCAATAGATATAAATAATAATGAGCGGCCAAAACCTCCGGCCCGATGATTGAAATTATAGGTGATAGAATATATACACTTATAAATAATAATGGACAATAAAAACCAGCCGGTTCGAAAAATACGTAGGTTCCCCATTCACGGATGGATATAAATAATAATGAGCGGCCAAAGACCGCCCAAAACTACATGATTATAATATATTTACTTTATATTCGCCCTTTTCAGCGGCTCTTCTATCAATATATGCCCCATGAGAGTTTCACGTTTACCGCCATCCACTAAAATCTGCACCTGTTCTATCCCCTCAAGCTCCGTCAAGGAGAGCACTATCTGCTGCAATATTAATGATTCCTCTAATGAACCGCCGTGTAAATTTTCCCCTGATAGATTCACAAAGACCATATCCCCCACAGTTTCAACACTCAGCACCTCTAATTTTTTCACTATTGTTGTCAGTTGTTCATCCTCCGGTTCATTTTTTAACTCTTCTAATATAACTCCTTCTATAGATTTTTCCCCCGGCTCGATTTCCCGCTCAACTGCTATAATCCTATCTAAACTCTCATCACCCGTCATGATATATTCCTGGTTGGCAAAATACAACTTCACCGTCACTATTTTATCCTTTGGGTCCGGCTCTGTTATGTTGTTATCTCCTACAGTATTGTTACCTCCATTGTTTTCATCCACCGGCGGCACCTTAGGCCTGCATGCGGCTAATGTAAATATCATGATTGCCGCTAATAAAAATGATATAATTTTTTTCATATTCACTCATCTCCCTGCTTTTTTATGTAATATCTACATCAATTTTCTCATCATTCAACAAATAAACACCCAATCATTTGATAAGAGTTAACTGCGACAATAGACTAATCTTATTATAATACATAATTATAAAAATATGATTAAGAAATGTTAAAACTTATTAAAAAAACCATGGGGTCAGGTACAGTGGTTCTCAGTAGCACATCTTCAATAAAAACCACGGTGCCGGGTACAGCGGTTCTTTTGAAAGTAGGGGCGGACCTGCGTGTCCGCCCTGGAAAAGGCCACGGTGTCAGGTACAGTGGCACATCCAGGAAAGACCACGGTGTCAGGTACAGTGGCACATCTTCAATGATTTCAGACAGGCCCTGTTTAGCTGTTTTAGATCAATGCAAAGGTCAGGTTTGCAGCACAAGCTAATTCCTCACCCACGTACGCCTTTGTTTCCGCCTTGCCGATCCCCCTCCTCAAAGTTACCATCTCGACTTCCATGCGAATGGTGTCTCCGGGCACTACCTGCCTTCTGAATTTACATTTATCTATGCCGGTGAATACCCCTAATTTCCCCCTGTTCTCCTCTAATCCCATACAGATGGCTGCCGCCACCTGCGCCATCGCTTCAACGATCAGAACCCCGGGCATTATAGGCTTTTCCGGGAAATGCCCCTGAAAAAACGGTTCGTTCATAGTTACATTTTTTATACCTGTCGCCTTCTTTCCCGGTTCCATATCTATGATTTTGTCTACCAATAGAAATGGATATCTGTGCGGTATCAGTTTTTGTATTTCCATAATATCTAACTCCATATTTAATTCCTCCCTGCCCTCAGGCATACTAAAAATATGCCGTGGAAATAGATTTTAATCCTTCGGATCAATGAGCCTTAAATTCGGTCCAAACACGGTCATATTCCTTTAAAAAGTCACCGGGGTCCAAAAATATTTCACAGTTTTCTATGATTTTATCAGAAGGATAAGCCACTTCGTTATTTTTGAGCTCCTCGTCCAACATTTCCATTGCACCGATATTGGGTGTTGAATATTCTATATAATCGGTATTTTTAAAAGCTATCTCCGGCCTTATCATAAAGTTAATAAATTTTTCCGCCAGTTCTTTATTTTTAGTGGTCTTGCAGATTACCATGTTATCAAACCAGATATTGCTCCCTTCTTTCGGTACCACATATTTAAAACCGCCCCCGGCCTCCGTCGTCACTTCCATTGCCTCACCGGACCAGACCACGGCGAGCGCCGCTTCCCTGCCAATCATCATGTCTTTTACCTCATCTACAATATATGCCATGACCAGCGGTTTTTGCCTGATCAACTCCTGTTTTGCCAATTCCAGCTGTTCTACATTTTCGGCATTGAGCCCAAAACCCAGTTTTTTGAGGGCAACCCCTATAGAATCTCTCTGACTATCCAGCATCAATATTTGCCCCTTATACTTTTCATCCCACAGTATATCCCAGCTATCCATGGGTTCCGTAATTATATTTTCATCATAAAGTATTCCCAGGGTCCCCCATAAATAGGGCACCGAATATTCATTATCGGGATCAAAACTTAGGTTTTTAAATGTATCGCCAATATATTTATAGTTATCGATATTGCGCATATCGATTTTCTCCAGCATGTCCTCTTTTATCATGCGTTCTATCATATAATCCGACGGAAATACCACATCATAGCCGGCTCCGCCGGATTTAAGTTTTACATACATATCTTCGTTAGTGGAAAATGTCTCGTATATTACCTTTACGCCGTACTCCTTTTCAAATTGCCTCAATACGGATTCGTCTATATAATCCGCCCAGTTGTACACAGTCAATCTCTCTTTTTTACCGGGAAAACAACCTGCTAAAGTAAAAAGCAAAAAAACCGCAATCAGAAATCCGGCAAACAATTTGATATTTTTTTTCATTTCCATACCTCCCTTAAATTATTCTTGACTGCCAGCCCCGAACTCCCCCCTGTGCTCATTCTTGATGAACCATGGAGTGAACCATGGGATCTAAACCATGGGGTCAGAAAAACCATGGGGTCAGGTACAGTGGTTCATTCAGGGCGGACACGTGGGTCCGCCCCTACCCGAAGCCAAATGAACCATGGGACCAGAATGACATCTCAAGATTTTTCCGGCAGTCCCAACTAACCCCCTATGCTCACTCTTGGCCGGCAGTCCTCTTATTGATGATCAAGAGTAATAAAAGACCACGGGGTCAGGTACAGTGGCACATTTGTCAGAATGATACATCCGGTTTTGTTATCCCGTCCAACATTTTTTACAAAACCTAAATTTTCCCGACAGTCCCGAATTACACCCCTGCGCTCACTCTTGCCCGGCAGTCCTTTTATTGATGATCAAGAGTAAAATCAATATTGCCGAAAACATCAATGTGGACAGGGCGTTTATTCTTGGGTTGATCCCTCTTCTTGCCATAGAATAAACTGTTATTGAGAGATTGCTCACTCCCTTGCCCGCCGTAAAAAAACTTATTACAAAATCATCTATTGAAAGAGTAAATGCCATAAGTGCACCTGTAACTATTCCCGGCATGATTTCCGGTAAAATCACTTTTCTCAAAGCATATGATGGCGTGGCCCCCAGATCCATGGCCGCTTCGGCCAGATGTTTGTTCAATTGCCGCAATTTAGGCAGAACGGCCAATA
>CAYOGD010000026.1:0-15147 GCA_964403395.1 uncultured Alkaliphilus sp. | reverse complement strand
CATCTTTTTTTATATGTTCTGTATCTATAATCCTTTCGTCTTCCCGTTTTTTAGCGATGCCCGATCTTTGCGCGGCAAAACCGGGTGTTATATCTTCAGTCTCCTTCATTTTATAGCCCTGTGCCTCGTGCCCTTTTCCGCGAGCATCTGTTTCTCCGGAGGTTATTATTTTTTCCAGATGCTTCACTCGCTCTATGATCCCCTCCAAAGAATCATTTAGCTCCCTGTTGCACAAACTTGCAACTGCAATTTCCATCAATATTCTGGGTTGTGACGAATAATTTAATCTTGATTCAATATCAGACAATGTATAGATAAAAGAACTCATCTGATTTATATTGAATAACTTGCTCTGTTCTTTAAATTGTCCCAGTCTCTCTTCCGGCAAAGACAGGAGTTCATCGGTTTTTACGCCCATTTTAACAAACAGAAGATTTCTAAAATGGGATATTAAATCCTTCATCAATTGACCCGGGTCCTTACCTCCTGCAAATATTTCATTGACAGATGTGAGTGCCTCGGATGTATTCTGTCTTCCCGTGCTTTCAACCAGGTCAAACATGGTTTCATAATTGACCGCTCCCAATATGTTGATCACATCATCATATTTTAAGGTTTCATTATTAAAAGATATGCACCTGTCTAAAATGCTCAGGGCATCCCTCAGGGCCCCTTCCGAGTTGAGGGCTATCAATCGCAGAGCTTCCTCCTCATAATCAATTTCTTCCTCTTTGCAGATAAAGGACAGCTGCTTTACTATATCTTTTATCTTAACGGGCCTAAAATCAAACCTCTGGCATCTGGATAATATGGTCGCTTCCATCTTATAAGGTTCTGTAGTAGCCAATATAAAAATGACATGGGGCGGCGGTTCCTCCAATGTCTTTAAAAGTGCATTAGCGGCATGGCCGGTGAGCATATGCGCCTCATCTATTATATATATTTTATACTTTCCCAGGGATGGATTGTATTTAGTATGTTCCCTTAATTCTCTTATGTTCTCTATCCCCCGGTTGGAAGCCGCATCTATCTCTATGACATCCATGCTGCTTTCCGTCAGGATACTCCTGCACATTTCACACTCATTGCAGGGGTTGGCATCTTTAGGATTTATACAGTTCACCGCTCTGGCGAATATTCTCGCCGTAGATGTCTTCCCCGTTCCCCTTATCCCCGTAAAAAGATAGGCGTGTGCTATATTGGAATATTTAATTTGATTTTTTAAAATAGTGACCATTTCTTCTTGACCTACTATATCTTCAAAAACCTTGGGTCTCCACTTTCTATATAATGCTTTATAAGACATGTTTTCCACCTTCATCTGTTAAAATTTTTAATATCCTATACTGTTTTTCATAATTTCATAATTTTACAATCTCGCAATTTTACAGTTCCACAATCCCACAATTTCATAGTTTCACAATAGGGCTTCTTTGCCCTCAATCATCTTTTAAATGATAAAAAACTGATCTTTTCCTTCGTTATGACCACTATATTATCATCGGACAACCCAAAACATTTTAAAATATCGCCGGTATAAGGATACTCCATCTTTAAATTCCCGTTTTTATCATACTTAAATATTGTTCTTGGAGAATAAACTATCATACTGTTTTTATAGCTGTCCATACCGACAATCTCTTCATCCTGTTTTATCTCGTTTAACAGTTTTCCATCATAGGATAATGTTTTGATTGTATTCCCGGTTGGCGAATAAATTATACTCTTTTTGCCCCTGTCCTCGCTGTACATCATCATAAAATTTTTATTCTTTGTGTTCATAATCATCACAGGATTATCAAGGTTAACTTGCCAATTTGACAAATTATTTTTATCCTTGCTGCATATATTTTTCTCATCTATTACGATCAAATCTCCCTTTTCACTATAAAACATGTTTAAAATAATATCGTCGTTAAAATTTTCCGAACTGAGCAGGTTCGCTTTTAAATCATATACCAATATACTGTTTTCTAAACTATCCCCATTTATATTTATAGTGCTCATGGCTATTCTGTCATGAACCCCGGAAATAGCCAGATTTGTTATTTCGCCTTCTCCTAATACTATCTCGGATATCTTTTTTCCCTCTTTGTTTATTACAGTGATATATTGAACAGGGTCTTCGGTTTCATGATGCAATACCACATAATTACTGTCACAGACATCAAAGTTTTTATAACTTTTATCCAACGTGCTCTTGTATATTTGTTCCCCCTTTTTATTTATACATAGTATCTGGTTTTTATTTTCGTCTATTATATATATACTGTCGGAGTTCGCCCTTATCGAGGGCTTATTTATTGCCAGATTCATGCTCCACATCTGTTCTCCCGCCGTATTATAATAGATCAGAACGCCCTCCCAATATTTTATCAGTCCGTCACCGAATTTCTCATAAATTATTTGACTGCTATGAGGTGTTTCTATCTCTTTTATTATATAAATTTCCCCTCTGTCCAGGCTTGTCTTAGCTTTTAAATGCTTTATAGTTCTGGGATTTATCATCAATAAAACTACAGTTATAGCGATCAAAATCCATAAACCTTTTTTCCTGTTCCCCATAATTTTGTTCTCCCTATGTTTTTTTATATATGAACTGTTTCACATGAAACATTTTGTCCCCCATCAATATATTCCTTATTGATATATTCCCTATAAATCAATAGAATCCTCTATGTTTTATCCTGTTTTTGAAAATCACGGCACAGATGAACAGCATACCTATATATCCGAACAGGGGATAAAAAAACACGACCAATCTTTTGAAACCCAGGGTTGCCAAGGGTATGGATATTGTGCAAACAACGGCACTGACTATTTTTATGTCGATTTTTGTCAGATTGGCTATGCCCGATATACACCCGTATCCGTTTGCAATCGCCGTGGTAAACATGGCAAATAGCAAAACAACACCGTATATCTGTTTCCATGCCGCACCCAGACTGCCCGCCACCACAATCATAGGTACTTCAATGCCTATTATATTGGTGTACAAAATCAACAGGCTGATCAAAATGACCATCGCCAGAATACCCAACACCCCCCCACCTAATATCCCCCCCAGAACAGCTGCCTTTCTATCTGTAATCATAGGCTGTAAGGAAGACATCACGACTATCGCCCCTATACTGTTGAAGGAGACATATAGAAATGCCGACCATAACCAATTGTTTCTGTTTATAAAATTTATCATTGAAAACTTAAACATCTCAAAAATATTGGTGGGGACTGCTAAATCCGCACTTTGAATAGGATAGGTATAGAAATTGCTGAATTGCGCTTTGTTTTTACATATAACATTTATACCTATCCATAATATTGCCGATATGAGGAACGGAACTGCTATATTATTGGCTTTTGCAATCCCTTTTATGCCAAATATGAAGACATAAAAAGTTATTGCGGCCATCATGAAAATCCCGTATACATAGGGGATTTGAAAGTTCTCATATACCGTCGCCCCGCTTCCGGAGAGCATAACAACATAACTGACAAATAATAAAAATATCAATACTATGTTTATAACAACAAAAAAGGCCTTACCAAAATAAAGTGTTGCAAATCCCCCAAAATCACGTATTCTTTTCGTATATACAGTATTTAGAACCGATGCCCCCAATAATGAAAATAAAATTGTTATCACTATAACACCCGGTATGCCTTTGTAGCCATATTTGCCGAAAAACTGAAGCACCTCCTGCCCGGATGCAAAACCCGCCCCTATAACCGTTCCCACATAAATACCGGCTAATGTAAAAATTGATTGTTTTCTTGTCACTGCTCCTCCCCCCTCATCATTATATTTTTATGATGAGGGAGAGATAATAAGACCTAAAGCAATCATAGTGAAAATTTTTTCACTATATCATCGATGTATATCAGAATTTTATTAACTTTACCGTATGAGAAAATTTATTTGGGAAAAACTAAGACCATGATTTGTGCAAATCCAAACTGTCAAACCGGAAAGTAGTTCTGCTCCACATGGTTGACGGGACAGACATTTTTAAACAATTTTAATCTAAGGAGAGAACCCGTGACTTTATCTGATTTACAAAAATATAATTCTTTAAATATCAATTCACCAAGAGCTTCTATAAATTTCAGTGTTATGTTGTCCAAATACATCGATCTGTGCTTTAAGCCCCCCTTTGAAGAATTGGTTATGCTCTGCATAGGTACGGATCGTTCCACCGGGGACGCCCTGGGGCCCATTGTCGGCCACAGATTGTCTGATTCCCTTTTAAAGTATAATTATGTCCATATACACGGAACCCTGAATGATCCGATACATGCAAAAAACTTGCAGGAGAATTTAGAAATCATATATGACTCCCTCAAAAACCCTTTCATCATAGCCATAGATGCCTGCTTGGGAAAAGTAGACAGAATCGGTTATATCGCCATAAACGAAGGCCCTTTAAAGCCCGGGGCCGGTGTGAATAAAAACCTTCCTGCCGTAGGGGATATTTCTATCATCGGCATAGTGAATTTAGGCGGGTATATGGAATATCTCATACTACAAAACACGAGACTGAGCCTTGTGATGAAGATGGCCGACACGTTGGCACAATCTATCGAATATTCTGTTTGGAAACTCCACCAAAGACGATTATTGATGTAAAAATTTCACAGCAGTAGCACAAAAATAAAATGTGGTTTCCATCATGTAAATAGATTTCCATATCTTCTTGTCTCTATGATATATTCTATTTCATCGACCGTTTTTCCGATCGCATTGATCAATATGGCACCGTAGATATTCCCCTCTGCCGAATTGTTGACACTGCCCATACTGCTGTCTATGCTTTTATATACTATAGCATCTATATAGCCCCTGTCGTCATAACCGACCACTTCATATCCTCTATTTTTCAACTCTTTTCCTATCCCTTCCAGCCCTTGCTGAACAGCTATCCTTTTCAAATAAAAACACCTCCTATCAGAATTAGTATCTCTAAGAAGTGTTTTTTTAATTCGTTATATGGTATATGGTTTCTATATTTAATAAAGGATAAATATGTAGTGTACATACTTGCAGATAAAATTCTTGCGCATGCGATTTCTATATTTAATGGGGAATAGGATGAAGTATGTCAAGGCACAGCTGTGACTCCCTGCTAAGCACTTGTAATTACCTCCAATTTATTATGCATCATTTCGAATTTAATCGTCCCGCTGTCTATGGTTTCCCCGTCCGCACTCATATATATTTTCTCCCCGGAAAATATCTGTACATTTTTTCCCCTATATAGTTCTACTTCATCGTATTTAATATGTTTTCCCTTAAATATTGTCGGGAAAAGAAACAGCAATTTTAATTTGGACATCTTCTTCACCACACATATATCAAACTGCCCGTCTGAGACTTCGGCACAGGGTGCTATATTCATTCCACCACCATAATAAGCCCCATTGCATACCGCAACCAACATAATTTCGCTGTTATATTTTTCATTGTCTATTATCAGTTCCACTTTTATACTTTTAAACTTGCCCAATGCTTTAACAACACCTATAATATATGAATATGTACTTGAAAAATACTTCTTTATTTTATTTGCTTCCTCCACAATCAACGCATCTAGGCCGATGCTTGAAAAATTAACAAAATGCCTGTCTTCTAACCTGCCCAAATCTATCGATATAACTTTCCCGTCCACTAAAATTTTTATAGCATCTTTTATATTGAGAGGTATATTGAGGGATCTGGAAAAATCATTCCCCGTACCTGCAGGTATGATTCCTAATTTTTGTGTCCCGCCTATCATGCCGTTAACAACCTCATGAAGTGTTCCGTCCCCTCCTACGGAAACAATAGTAGTAAAAATATTTTCAGTACTTGCTTCTTTCGCAAATAGTTGCCCATCCCCCGCTTTTTTTGTAACCTTAATCTGATAGCTGCAATTATTGTTTTCCATAATTTCCTTTATTATTGGAATTGTCTTTTTTGCTCTGCCCTTGCCCGCTATAGGATTTACTATAAATAAATAAGACAAATTTGTTCACCTACCCCGTTTGCCGATCACTTCTACTGCCTCTGACATCTATTCTATCCAAAGCATTAACTTTAGCCCTTTCCAGGGCCTGCAGTTCTTCAACGGAGAGACTGTAGTTTGAAACGCCGTTTTTTACAGGCTTTGCATAGGATACTGTCTCTATTCTTCCGTATATGCCCGTTATAATGATTCCGTCGTTGTTTTCATCCAGTAAAGCGACCGAATAACTCAAATCGCTGCCCGTATCATCAAAGGCATTATACCTGACTATGCCTACTTTTTGTATGCAAAAACTCAAACGATTATCAAACACATTCAATTGACTTTCTATCCCATCTAAGCGTCTATGTACTTCTTCTACTCTGTTTATATGTTCAAACAAAATTCCCTCTATCTGTTTCCCGTCGGTCCCTCCCACGAGTCTTCTGTATCTGTCTTTTAAATTAGAACTGGTATTTATGTTTACTATTAAAAATATAATAATTAATATATTAAGCACCAGGCTTCCCATCAACAATAATGCATTGTAATGATTGAAGAAGCCCATAACCCATTCCATTTTTATTCTCCTTCCATATATACGTGATAATTATATTATAAACTAAATTTGTCGAAGATTGTAGCTATTTTTATAATATTAAAGGACAGATCTATAAATCTGTCCTCTGGATTGCCTTATTTGGCAGATACATGAGTCCGCCGCTGCAATCATCTTATTTAAATGTGGAAATATATCTGGTTGCCCACCCTAAAAAGCAGACGCGCAGGTCCGCCGGTTCACCCTATTGGCTCAATAGGTTTATTATCCTTTCCAGGTCCTCTTCATTATAATATTCTATCTCTATTTTACCTTTCTTTGCGCCCCTTATGATGTTCACCTTTGTTCCGAACAGGGATTTTAGATTTTTTTCGATTTCAATTAAAAAAGCATCTTTAGGCTTTTTTTCTGTCTGCTGCTTATTCTTTTCAATAGGATTTGTCAAACTTTTTACCAGTTGTTCCACCTGTCTCACACTCAGATTTTCGCTGATCACTTTCTGTGCCAGTTTATATTGATTTTCGTCAGGTTCTATACTCAATATTGCCCTTCCATGTCCCCCGCTTATTTTTTCCTCTATGATATAATCAATCACTCTCTCATCAAGTTTGAGCAATCTCAGTATATTAGCTATATAGGATCTGCTCTTCCCCAAAGCCCCTGAAAGCTGTTCCTGTGTAACATTATATTTGTCTATTAAATATCTATATGCCTTTGCTTCTTCTATGACATTTAAATCCCTTCTCTGTAAATTTTCAATCAAAGAGATTTCAAGAAGCTGTTTTCCTTCATAATGCTTGATTATACAGGGGACTTCTTTTAAGTTTATATTTTTTGCAGCCCTCCATCTTCTCTCACCTGCAATAATCATATATCCCTCCGAATCTTTCACAACAATTATGGGATGTATTATCCCATGCGCTTTGATAGAATTTGATAACTCTTCTATACTCTCTTTATCAAAGTTTTTTCTCGGTTGATTGGGATTGGGCTGAATCTTATCAATGTCAATTGTTTGAACTTTTTCACCATGAACACTTTCTTCTATGATGCTCAACCCTACCATATCCGGAATAAGTGCCTCCAGCCCCTTGCCCAGCCCTCTCTTTTTAGCTTTTGCCATTTATATCACATCCTCTTCTTCCAAATATAAAAATTCCTCCGCCAACTCTGTATATGCCTCTGCTCCTCTCGATCTTTTATCATAGTAAATTATGGGCTTGCCATGGCTGGGAGCCTCTGCTAATCTAACATTTCTAGGTATTATCGTAGTGTACACCCTGCCCTTAAAATAATTTTTCACCTCGTCTACCACTTGAATAGATAGGTTCGTCCTTCCGTCAAACATGCTGAGAACCACACCCTGAATTTCTAAATTCGGGTTTAGACTTCTTTTTACAAGCTGTATGGTATTCATCAATTGACCTACACCTTCCAAAGCATAATATTCACACTGTATCGGAATTAACACGCTGTCTACGGCGGTTAAAGAATTTATTGTCAATAATCCTAAAGAAGGAGGACAATCAATAAAAATATAATCATAATCTTCCCTGATCTCATTGACAGCTTTTTTCAATTTTGTTTCCCTGTTTTCCATATTGGTCAATTCTATCTCTGCTCCTGCTAACTCTACACTGGAAGGAACCAAATGCAGGTCATCAAATTCCGTATGTATTATAACATCTCTGATATTGATGTTTCCTAAAATGATGTCATAGGCGGTATATTCTAATGTGTTTTTATCTATCCCAAAACCGCTTGTCGTATTTCCTTGAGGATCTATATCGATAACACAAACTTTTTTACCGGCTTTAGCAATACATGCACTCAAATTTACATTGGTTGTTGTCTTGCCCACACCGCCTTTTTGATTAAAAACTCCGATTACCTTCCCCACCTTCTTATTCTCCCCCTTCGATTAATCGCTCTTTTCTATGTTTCACGTGAAACGCTGTCCCGATATTATATTATAAACCCTGCTAAAACTCATATGTTTTACAAAGGTCTCATATAGAATTTCTATATGGACTTAAGATATCCTTTTTTATTTTATGAACTGATACCACCGGGAATCAGGGCTCGAAGATAGAGTACCGGAATATAAATCGATTTTGGGGTCCGGCACACCACGTGCTGACTCCTGATTTCTATTCGGCAAATCAGATGCAATATTCCCTCGGACAGACAAGATTTTTCATCTCTGTAAATACATATATATTGAAAACTGCAATTAAATGCATCTTTTAAATTTCGAACCCGCATGCTCATAATTGTATTTTTAATAATATTCATATGCATTGAAGAATATAATGTTTAAAGTAGTTTAACTTTCTTTTTAAATAAAGGAGGACAATATTATGTTTGGTGTAATAATAACCACTTTTTGGATGGTGTTTTTAGCTGAACTAGGTGATAAAACCCAATTACAGACAATGCTCTTAGCCTCTCAGTCCAAAAGTATATGGCCTGTTTTTATAGGTTCCTCTTTGGCATTGGTTTTCAGCTCTTTTATAGGTGTCTGTGCTTCAACTGTTTTAACCAAATATATCCCGCCCCATTACTTGCAGACAGGTGCCGGTTTTGTATTTATTGTGATAGGAATTCTAACATTATTAGGATATATATAAAAATCGCATTTTTAAAAAAGATTACTATCTTTTTTAGTAATCTTTTTGATTAGTTTTTCGGTATTTTCACTGTTACCTCTACATATTCACCCCTGTCTATCTGCTCAAATTGTGCCTTTTCCTGCCTCTCTTTGATCGCTTCATATGCCTGTTTTAATGTGTTGACATATATTCTATAATTCATGAAGCTTCTTATTTTTTTAGTAGGATTTGTTTTTTCTTCTTCTCCCATATGTTCTATCATGGTTTTTATCAGCTGTTCCGTTTCCTTGACATTTAATCCTTTCTCGATTATTTTATCCAGGGCCTCTTCTCTCAACCTCTCATCAGGGAGCTTCAATAGAGCCCTTGCATGTCTTTCCGTCAACCCGTTCTCTAACACCCGTTTTTTTATATTCGTTTCTAATCTTAAGATTCTCAATTTATTAGCGATGGTGGATTGGTTTTTTCCTATTCTCTCGGCTAGACTCTGTTGTGTAAATCCGTGATCTTCTATCAGATTTGCATAGCCCTCAGCCTCCTCCATAAAATTCAGATCCTCCCTCTGAAGGTTTTCAATAATAGCTAAAATAGCGGAATCCGCATCAGTATAATTATCATTGATTATAGCCGGTATGGTCTTTAATTCTGCCAGCCTGGCTGCCTTTAATCTTCTTTCTCCTGCTATTAATTCGTACCTGTCTTCTCCTATTCTTCTGACACTTATGGGCTGTAGGATACCATACGCCCTGATTGAAGCGCTTAATTCCTCCAGGCCCACCTGGGAAAAGGACCTCCTTGGCTGATAGGGATTAGGAATAACTTTATCTATTAAAATTTCTTCTATAATTTTTTTTGTAATACTCATAAACCTCTTTCCCTCTTTTCCATAGCAAAACGATAGTCATATGTGTTTTTTGCTAAATCTCCATATATTGATACGATGAGTTATGGTTAATTTACTTCTATAAAAACTTTCTTAATCCTTCTATTATGCATTCTTTTTGGTAAATTTCGTTTTACAAAATACGTCTTATTTTTGCTATCTTATTGGGGTTTTGCTCGGTTTTCCTGCTTTTCTGGGATATTTAATCGGAGTTTGTTTTATTTTCTCTATGACCAATATATAGTGGTCCCTATCGCTAAAGGGTATGTCTATTTTTATTTGCTCAACAATCTTTCCGCCCAATATTTTTATGGCCTTTTTCGCCTCTTCCATCTCTTCTGTCAGCTTAGGCCCCTTCTGACAGATGAAATACCCTCCTACCTTTACGAAGGGCAAACAATACTCGGTCAAAATATTTAACGCCGCCACAGCCCTGGACACAACACAATTATATTTTTCTCTGTAATTCTTGTTTTTCCCAAAATCCTCAGCCCTGCCATGTATAAATTCCACCCCATTCAAGTCAAGACCTTTGCTAACCTCTTCTAGAAAACCGATCCGTTTTTTTAAAGAATCCAACAGGGTAAGTTTTATCTCGGGCAACATTATCTTTAAAGGTATTCCCGGAAACCCGGCGCCGGTTCCCACATCTATCAGCCGTACGGATTCGCCTGTTGGCCGGATGGGCAGATACTCGGTCTGTAGACAGGATATGGAATCTAAAAAATGCATTATGATGATTTCTCTTTCTTCCGTGATAGCCGTTAAATTCATTTTCTGATTCCATTCTAATAAAATATCTTTATATTTAATAAACTGCTCAATCTGATATTGGGATATTTCTATGCCCATCTTTTCTGTTCCGTGTTTTAAAATTTCTGCAGGCCCCATTATTTTGCATCCTTTCTGCGCCTTCTCTGTTCCAGATATACCAATAGTACGGATATATCCGCCGGGGACACCCCGGAAATCCTGGATGCCTGCCCTACAGACAGCGGTTTAATGCTATTCAGTTTTTGCCTGGCCTCTATTCGCAGGCTGTCAATTTCATCGTAATCTATATCTTCATCCAACCTTTTATTTTCTAATTTTTTAAATTGTTCTATCTGCCTGAGCTGCTTTTTGATATAGCCTTCATATTTTATAATTATTTCACATTGAACTTGAGCATCCTTCAACAGATCCTTCGGTCTGTTTTTATCCAATCCTTCAATATTTTCATAATTTAGTTCCGGACGTTTTAATAATTCATATAGAGAAACCCCGCTTTTTATAGGAGTGCTGTTCGCTTTTTTTAATACATCATTGGCGATATCGGGAGAAACATGAGTCGTTTTTAGACGTTCCATCTCTTCCTCGACATGCTGTTTCTTTAAAAGATACCTTTCATATCTGTCTTCTTTGACTAAACCGAGCCTGTATCCCTTTTCCGTCAATCTGAGGTCCGCATTATCCTGTCTTAAAATAAGCCGGTACTCCGCCCTTGAAGTCATCATTCTATAGGGCTCATCTGTTCCTTTTGTCACTAAATCATCTATTAAGACACCTATATAAGCCTCCGAGCGATCCAGTATGAAGGGTTCCTCCCCCCTTATCTTCAAAACAGCGTTTATTCCCGCCATAATGCCTTGAGCGGCGGCTTCCTCATAGCCTGACGAACCGTTAAATTGGCCCGCACTGAATAGATTGTTGATGTGTTTCATCTCTAAGGTGGGTTTTAACTGTCTGGGATCTATGCAATCATATTCTATAGCATAGGCCGACCGCATAATTTTTGCATTTTCCAACCCTATAACGGATCTGAGCATTTTTATTTGAATCTCTTCAGGCAGACTGGTGGACAAACCCTGTATGTACATCTCTTTTGTTTCTGTACCTTCAGGCTCTATAAAGACCTGATGTGAGGACTTGTCGCTGAATTTGACAATTTTATCCTCTATAGAGGGGCAGTATCTTGGACCTATGCTCTCTATATCCCCACTGTACATAGCAGATCTGTGAAGGTTCTCTCTGATTATCTCGTGGGTTTTTTCGGTGGTTCTGGTCAACCAACAGGGCTGCTGCTCTTTTTGTATCTCCTTGTTCATAAATGAAAAGGGCACTATCTCCTCGTCCCATTTCTGAATACTCATCTTTGAAAAATCTATGGTATCCTTATGTACCCTGGCGGGAGTGCCTGTTTTAAATCTTCGCATATCGCAGCCCAGTTCCTTCAGCCTATCGGAGAGAAACATGGCCGGAAATAGGCCGCTGGGCCCGGATTCATAGTTGACCTCTCCTATAAAAATCCTGCCTTTCAAATAAACCCCCGTAGCTAATATGACCGCTTTTCCGTAATAAGCGGACCTTGTTTTTGTGACCACGCCTTTTACAGTATCATCTTCCACTATTAAATCCGTCACTTCTCCTTCTCTTAAATCCAGATTGTTTTGATTTTCTAATGTTTTTTTCATCTCTATATAATACCTGATTTTATCCGCTTGAATTCTCAAGGAATGCACCGCGGGGCCCTTGCCTGTATTCAGCATTCTGCTCTGAATAAATGATTTGTCTATATTTAATGCCATCTCTCCCCCCAGAGCATCCACTTCCCTCACCAAATGCCCCTTCCCCGTTCCGCCGATAGATGGATTACAAGGTAAAGAAGCTATAGAGTCCAATGTCATGGTAAGCATTATCACTCTATAGCCCATCCTGGCAACGGCCAGCGCAGCCTCACAACCTGCATGCCCGGCACCTACAACCACAACATCATAATTTCCCGCGTTATAAACTTCCATTTTCCGCCTCCGCCTTTTCACATGAAACAGGTTTTCCTCCTTATGCCTTCCAAAATATTATTTTCCTATACAAAAATTTTCAAATATGTGATCCAGCAGGTCTTCTCCTACCGCATCTCCCGTGATTTCCCCCAGGGCTTCCCAAGTATCTTTTATGTCTACCTCAATAAAGTCCAGAGGCAATTGTTCTTCTATGGCTTTTATAGCATCCTTTATGCTATTCAATGCCCTTTCCAATGCGTTTTTATGTCTTATATTTGTAACCAACAGACTGTCTTTTGCCTTTACTTCCCCTTGATAAACCATATCTATCAGGGCTTCCTCTATTTTCTCTATTCCTATGTTCTCCAATATGGATATTTCAATTATATCCTTATCCCCTATAATATCTCTTACCTTATCAACATCAAGTTTTTGGGGAAGGTCCGTCTTATTGATTATGATCAAAGCCTTTCTATAACCGATAAGGTCCATTATCTCCAGGTCTTCCTCTGTCAGATCGCTGGAGGCATCCAACATAACTATGATCAAATCCGCCAGATTAAACAGTTCTTTTGATCTTTCAACACCCATCCTCTCTACGATGTCTTCTGTCTCCCTTATTCCCGCAGTATCTATCAGCCTGAGAGGTATGCCTTTTACGCTGAAATGTTCCTCTATGGTATCCCTGGTTGTGCCCGGAACATCCGTCACTATTGCCCTGGATTCCCCGATCAATGCATTGAGAAGAGAGGATTTACCCACATTGGGCTTCCCTACAATCACAGTGCTCAAACCTTCTCTTATTATTTTTCCCGTATGTGAGGTGTCCAACAGTTTCCGGATGCTTTTTTCTACTTCCTTGCTGTTCTCTGATAGATTATCCAAGGTTATTTCATCTATATCTTCTTCCGAAAAATCAATAGAAACCTGTATATGTGCCAGCATTTTTAAAAGCCTTTCTCTGATTTCCCGGACTTCTTTTGATAAAAATCCTTCCAATTGGTTCAGTGCCACATCAAACCCTTTTTCTGTTTTTGCGCTTATGAGATCCATTATCGCTTCCGCTTGTACCAGATCAATTCTCCCGTTTAAAAATGCCCTTTTGGTAAATTCCCCCGGATTGGCGATCCTGGCACCAGATTTAAGTACCAGCCCTAATATTTTTTTTACAGATATCATTCCGCCATGGCAATTTATTTCTACTATGTCTTCCCTGGTATATGTGTTCGGCGCTTTCATATATGAAACTAAAACTTCATCGATCTTTTCCCCTTTATCGGGATCTATTATATAGCCATAGGTTATCCGCCTAGGCTTGTATTGGCTCAACTTTTTGCCTTCTTTGGATCTGAAAATTTTATCTATTATATCTATGGATTTTTCTCCGCTGATTCTGACTATACCTATCCCGGCTTCTCCCGGGGCTGTGGCAATGGCTGCAATAGTATCGTCTATAAACATAGTTTTCACCTCTATCCGGCACAGTTCATACCCTCCCATGTTTCTTATTATATCAAATTTTGTCCGATTTCATCAGGATAAATTCAAATTGTAGCATTGCACAATAGTTTAATAATACATCGTTAATACAAGTCCTGTTACCTAATAAAATTTAATATAACAATACACGTTCATTTAGTTTCGAATATGAATAATTCCTACAGCTTATTCCAATGAAAAATACTACAACCTGCAAACTTGCTTCGCTTCGGACATGCAGGTTGCTTCACGTATTTTTCATCTTCATTCGCTGGGAATTATAATCATATTCTCAAATGCATTCACTTAGTATTTTATATTAAATTTTAAGACGTTTTCTGCCTCCCTAGTTAGAACTAAACAAAAACTAGGGACGCTTTCCCGCTTTTAAAAATAGCTGTATATTACAAAACGAATCGCTTTTGAGATTTTGTAATGGTTCCCAGCGACCTGCCTGTCCAGCTACGCCTGGGAGGATAAAAAACCGTAAAAATTGCGCGCTGTTCGCGACGGCGTTTTTTGCCTAGTCCCTTTAGGGGAGCATAGCGAGTTTGCAACCTTAATTTACTCCGTAGGATTATAAACAAGAGTGCCTATGGTGCGAATTGTCGCAGTCTCGAAACACAAATTTGTTCATTCCTTTTAGTCATGCAAATTTGGTTCTCGTTGCGTTTGACCTACCAACAATTTGTTTTGCAAATTGGGTTAGGTCATAAAGGTTTTTTATTTGAAGGGAGCTGTTGGAGCCATCAAAATTTCAAACCGCGATGAGAGTGTAATATACAGCTATTTTTAATATACGATACATTATCAAACAACTGCAATATTTGCCCGGTTTTCTACATAGTAGAGGGCGATCCCTGTCCGGCAA
>CAYOGD010000025.1:0-15267 GCA_964403395.1 uncultured Alkaliphilus sp. | reverse complement strand
GACGCCAATGTATATTTTTATATCATCAGGAAATTTTATCTTCATGACCTTTTGAGAATCCCAAGTATGGCCTCTAATGTATTTGGATTGGCACCGTTTAGAATTTCAATTTCATCTCCATTTGAGCGGAGGATAGCACATATTCCGTGGGCATTATTAAAGTAGGGTTCGTCTCTAATTTGTCTGAGTTCGGCAAACCGGGCTTGGCCTGTGACAGCCAGGGTTCCTGCTTGAATTAAAGACTCCTGGCGGATAACCCTTAACCAATAGTAATATTGACTTGGTTTGATTGAATTTTCTTCACACCACTGTTTGACCGTAAGCCCGCTTTCTCTATGTTCTCTGATCTTAACCCGCCACTCTTCTTTTAATATTTCATGACGGGTTGCTTTCATAGTAGCCATAAATATCATCTCCCCACACTTTTAACGTTGGCAAAGCTACTCTGTCAACATTAAAAGTATTTTATAGAGAATATTATATTATGGATATCGGTGGTTTTAAATCCATGGGATTATTGGACGCTTACATTGTTTTTAACAAAAGTTCCTGAAACCCTTGATACTAAAATATTTATGCACCCTGTCACTATTATGACACGTTCCCCCTGTGGCAGAATAGTAAGCAATATGTAAAAAGAAGCTAATTAATTAGCTTCAATAACTGTTCTCTTAGTACAATAATATCTATATCAATTATTTCCCATATTAGATTTAAATTTACACCTTCATAATCATGAACTATACGATTTCTCAATCCACGCACTTTAAACCAAGGAATCTCATGGTATGTTAAAATATAATCTTTGTCTAGTTTATTAACCAACTCACCTATTTGGCTTAAATTAAAAACACAGGCTTCAACCATCATGCTATTATTTCTAAAATCAGCATAAGATATATTATTAGTATATTTTAATATGGAGTCTATATAGTTAATTATCTTTTGAATAATCTTTTGATTTTTCATATATAACCACACCTCCATTTTCAATTTCCTGCATTATTAAAGAATTACTTTCTATATGGGATCTATCAATTAAATCTATATCTACTTCAAAAGTGTCAACAAGAATATCTAGCAAACCAACAAAATCAAGGCCTTTTAATTTCCCATTTGTATCAATGTATAAGTCAATATCACTAGCCTCTGTGGCACCGCCCCTTGCATATGAGCCAAATAATATTGCTTTTCTCACAGGATAGTCTTTAAATATGGGCCTTATTTTTTCTTTTATAGTTTCGATTGAAATAAAATTGGAAACCATAACTCTATCCTCCCTACTTAACTAAATGTTTTATATTTATTATATCATGTTCGGAGAAAAACTGTCCTATCTATTGTAGCCTATCCATAGCATAAACTTCTGGCTAGAGTTCATGCTATTTAAAAGTTTTCTTCCTTCTACAAATTTTTCACTTTTATAGTAGGGTAAGTGTTAAAAAGCTTATACTTCATCTCCCTACTTTGAATGTAAATTAATTACTATAAGCTCAGGTGAATTTAGAAATCTAAAACCTAGGTTTCCGTTACCCAATCCCCTACCTACTATCATCTTTCTGTCTCCGTGAGAGTATAAGCCAGCATCATAATCAGGGAAAAATGTTTTCTCAGGCGAGAAAATCCCACCTAAAAAAGGAAGCCTAATCATACCACCATGTATATGGCCTGTTAGTGTTAAATCTGCTCCCCATTGACTATAGGTGTCAAAGTATAAAGGATTATGGGTCAGTAAAATAGAAAACTTACTAGAATCATAGCTTCCCATTACCTTTTCCATCTTATCCAAGGAAAAATAATACCTTTCAGGATCATCCCTCATGATCTGATTTCTTTGATCACTATAGTATCTTAAGTTAAACCACATACCATAAATATTTATTACCTGTCCATCTTTTTCAATTGTCCTTAACTCATTATCCAAGACTGTAACTCCAGCAGCCCTTAGTTCCTTATAGAGAAAGTCCAGTTGATCATCCTTTAAATTTTGTTCGTGATTTCCAACTATAAAGTATGATTCATATTTGCTAACCAGATTATCCACTAAAGAAAAAAATACACCATAATCCTTATCCTCCGTATTAATCATATCTCCTGTCATAAGAAGAATATGAGGAGATTCCTTATCTATTTTTTCTATTAATCTTTCATTGTTTTTACCAAAGGACTTACTATGCAAATCTGTCAATTGAACAATTTTATAACCATCAAAAGCTTCAGGTAGATTTGGAAAAGATAAATTATAATTGGTAACTCCAAGAGAAAAGTTGCTATAAATTATTACCATGCCAATTATCAAAAGTCCTAAAAATATTATAATCCCGATTTTTGTCTTAAACATCTATCTTACCTCCAAATACTTGGAAAATTAATCTCTTATCTTTTCTACCAACCTAATCCATAAGCCATAGTATCTTGTAAGCATGGACAAATCTACTACTCTCCCCTGATTCTAAATCTAATATATAAACATTTTTAAATCAAGTGATGTTTTTCAACACTTATTTTCTTAGTTTTATACTTATGCGTAATTAACAGTGCTTTTAAATAATTTTTAATAGGAATTTTACAATAACCCTCTTTTTCAAGTCGGATATTTTGACATTTTGCATACGTATAGGGATTATTCTTCAAATAATCATAACATTTTTCTACTTGGTCAAGAAAACTTGCAGCAGCTATTGGGCTGGCAAGGTTAACTGTAATATAGGATACAATTCGATCTAAATCGTGATGTGCTAACTCTGATAAATTTAATTTATACATTATATTTTTCTCTTATACTTTTTGTTGAGGAATCAGCATCAAGAGCCTTTCCAGTTTTTATCTCTTCTTCAGCAGCCATAAGCCTGTCATATACATCAAGCATAAACATCTTTTTTTGTATACTTCCATACTCATAATAACCATATCACCATAGCCATTTTTAGTAATGTAAATGGGTTCATCAGATTCTTTACACATTTGAGATATTTCACCTGTGTTTTTTAAATCCCTAATTGGAATAATTTGCAACATAATGTCCAACCCCCTTCGTGGTATCATTTTTATTTATGGTACCCAACGCAAGAAAAATTTATCTTTTTATTCCCTGATCTCACCTTTCTTATAAATCAATATTTTCAAGCTGATCCTTCTTTGCTATATCCTTTAGCTTTCTTGAAAAGGCTACCATTAAAGATTCTCTATGTTTTTTGTGTGTTATACCCAAGCAGATTTTTTTATTTAACGGTTAGAAATTCCCAAATCGTTAAGCTCTAATGTTTTAAGAACACCACCATTTTTTATAAATTCATTGTTCATATTATCAATTTTTTTAATCATTATTGCACCTCTTGGCCTGCATTCATTTTTAAATGCCGTCTTTTAGGTGTATTTTACATGATATTACTGTTAGAACACGGGTATAATTTCTTTTAATATTTTACCTGCTTTGCAAGATTGCGTATTATATGAGCCGTTCCATATTTAAGTAGATAATTAAATTGATTAAAATATCAAGATACAAAGCCTTAAGCTATTATATTTTCAACGTTTCTTACTTATGCCATCGTTATAACACCATCCTCATAGGCTGGTTTTCTTTATATGTACCTGTCAGCTTCATCGACGGATATACTATCTACGCCATTTGCTCCCCTATTTACGCATACCTTTTTAAGTATGAACTGCTAATTTGTATATTCTTCGATTATTTTTTCTACATATTCTAATCTTCCACGGCCTGAAGCAGCATAATGCATAGCATGTTTGCTACAAGAGTCCACTGCTTTTCTCAATCCTTCTTCGCCATAGTCCTTTAATATGGACTTTAAAAAATATCTAGTCGAATATTCATTTAAAGTTCTAGTATACCTGTTGCCCTCCATCATCGCATAAAAAGCTGAAATATAGTCTCCGGCAGACCCGGGATTCATCTTTACCTTGTTCGCAATTTCATCTCTGCCTTCTGTTCTGCTTAATTCCCCTTCAAATACCTTTTTAGAAACCTCGTAAGCGTAAGCTACCATTTCATCAGCAATAATTGAATTACTACCCTCATTTATAGATTCAAGGTAATTTACATCAATTTCTTCTAATGCAGATTTCAATTTATCAAATTGTGTAATTAACCAATTAAAATTTTGTAAATAGTGCTCTGAATTAAAAACATCTGCCTCTACAGAGTGAAGTATTCTTTTTGCAACGCTGGTTTTGCGGCTAGTGTACCATTCAAGTTTTGATCCATATATAGTCTCTATTTCATCTATTAAGGACTCTAATCTTTTAAATGTCTCTATCTGATGTACATAAATCCCAATACGTAAAATATTCCGCTTCATGACTTGAAAAAAGATATAGTATTCACTATTGCCAATAGCTACATCATACCAGTTTACATGGGCGGGCTTCTGGGAAGCTATATCTTTCTCCCTACCGATTGATTTGCAATGTTCAACAAAACCACTCCAGAATTTTAACCGCTGTTCCTGTAATTCAGTCAAACCTTCCTTCAAAGGTACAAGTTTATTATCAACTTCAATTAAATCATTGGTTAAAGGCTCCAGAATTTCCGGTACTTCTTCTCTATCTTCATTCACAAAGGAGATATGAAGCAAATCATATTTTTGTTCTCTAGTAAGATTGAATCCCCACCTATTCTCCATAAATTCTAAAAGTTTCAGGCCTCTATTTAGTATCGAATCAGGAGTCCAATCCTCTTCCAAAGATACCTCTATTTCGGAATTAGAACCCTTAATATAACCTCTTCCTTTTAATGAAGGGTTCTTTTTATCAGGAAAACTGTCATTCTGTAAAGATGAATTTATACTCTGTGCAAGAGGTAACAGATTTCCTAAGCTGCCTGATAAAATCTTAATTTCATCTTCATTAAAATGTCTGAATTGATTACGCCAATACCATTTAGTCGGTGCCTGAGGCAGAATATGCTCTATTGTTATTTTATCTTTCTCAACTTTTGAAAACATCTGCCAATCTATTTTTTGTATATTATTTTTAACTGATAAGTGGCTTTCATATTCATATAAAAAATACCTTAAATCCCTCCAGCCATAGAAACCCAAGCCGGAATCGAACCTGCTATCTGTTCTGGCAATAAAATTGACTATTATGGAATTTAAATTTTTATCAATCGTTTCCATCAAATCGTCAGCCACAGCTTGTAAAGATACTTTCCCCTGTGACAATTCTCTCGCTTTATTGTAATAATAGGAACTTTTATAGCTGGCATTATATCCTGCCATTCTAAAGCAAAGAAATATAAACCTCTCTATTTCTTTTAAAAGTGGGATCCGCTCCCGGATTTCAACCCCATCTCCAAGGGACAAAGCCATTGCCACCAAGGGTCTAAAATAGCCAATCCCAATTCTATTTAATTTATTTAGCCACTGTTTTTCCTCGTCGGACAATTCATCACTATCATATGGAAAGTAGGTATAGTACCAATGCTTGGAGATTTCCTTTAAGCTATTAACATAGTTATTTATCTCCTTTGGAATTAATTTGCTTATTAAGATTGCATTCTCTTCCGTGTTTTCAAATAATTCTTCATCAGCAAAATCTTCATCTTCAATCCCTGCTTCCGCCACTTCGTTTTCGATCGAAATAGGATGTTTTTCAAATATATTCTTTGGCGAAAACTTTTCCAATAAGAACTTGATATAATCATCGCCTTTTCTACGGGTATACTGGAAATAAGTAGTCCAATGGGCCTTTAACAGTTCATCATCTGCCAAGGGATGATCTTTATTTCTTCCTAACTGATAATATATCTCTTTCCATGCATCATTGATATTATTTCTCAATTGTCTTTCATCTTGCTTATCTAATTGTTCATCATCAAATAAAGTTGTTAGATATATTAACCTGTTTTTTAAAAGTTCCAAATTGCTCAGCCTTTTACCTCTATTGTTCATAGTTTCAAATGCTACAAAAACGTCGTAATCGTCCTGAATTTCATGTAGATTAAACATTAATTTCAAGGTAAGTTTTTTATATAGGCTTTCAATGGCTTCCAACCCCCCTTCTCGATATAACAAGTCAAGATTGTTAGCAAAAAACTTTTTAGCATACATAAGATTTTGGGTGTAGTAGGTCTCAACAATCGTTCCGCCAAATTGTTCCTCAAATATTCTGTATTTTAGATAATCATAGCTAGGATTGTCCAATTCATATCCAAACATATAGGTCTTGACCATGTTTTCCGGTGGACGCTTCTTTAATATATATTTATCTTTAATTGCTTTAATAGATTCAAAACCTATAAATATCTCCTCTTCAGATTTATCCCGGTTTTCTTTCAGATTTCCAATAAAGGATATTATCTCATACATAAGTATGGAAAAAGTGGTCAACCTTTGCTGCCCATCCACTATGTGGTAGGCTTTATACCCGATATCGATCAGCCAACTGTCCACACCCCACGTCTGAAAGTTCTCCTTTTTAACTATTTTTAGAGATAGAAGCCCCGTATAGTGGTACCTATCTTCATGAAGATTTAATAAATCCTCCCAAAAATCAATCAGCTGCTCTTTTTTCCATGCATACCCTCTTTGATAATCCGGAATTCTAAATAATCTATTTTGAAATAATGTTGATAAAGAAATCAATTCACTTGACATCCAGTAATAACCCCTTTTCTTAGATTTTAACACTCACTGTTTTTTATTTCTTTCAAATCTCCATCTTTAACATCTTTCCATATCATTTACAATAGTCTCGAATTTTTTACTCCTCGTTTTATAAGTTTTTCAGAAAATTGAGATGCCTTTCTTTTCTTCCTTTAAGGACATTATATTCATCTATTCTTGGACAAGCAAGTTTGGTGACTTTTAAATAAATTTTGGTGGCAAAAATACTATGGGATTGTCCTAATATTTACGAAAGGGTACTTGCAAAAAACACCTTGAAGTGTTCTTAAATGGTAAGCGTCCAATAATCACATGTATATATAAAAACGGCAGCCATTTTGACTGCCAAATTTTTAGTTATTTAATTTTGCATATTTCCTGAACTTTTGGATTCCAAGAAAGTAAATTTTTCAGTAATCCTTCATCGTTTTGGAACTGTATTTTAGGAAGAGCTGTAAGCAAAAGCTGCGGATATTTATAAGGATTCAGGCCAATGGCCTTAGATGTTTCTATCAAGCTGTAGACA
The DNA here is from genome assembly GCA_964403395.1 of uncultured Alkaliphilus sp. Classification (GTDB taxonomy): domain Bacteria; phylum Bacillota; class Clostridia; order Peptostreptococcales; family Natronincolaceae; genus JAAZJW01. Next base: position 8,112 of record CAYOGD010000025.1, on the reverse strand, counting down.
GTCGCACTTGCTGCCGCACCTTTTGGGCTGCCTGCTTGCCAACAAAAAAACAAAACGACATAGCCGATATAAGCAACTATGCCGCAACTATGCCGAATCTTTAAAAGATTATAAGTCCCTATGGTAAAGCACCAACTATCTTGTTTTTTTATTTATTTAACATATCCAGTTTTACAAGAAATTTTAATATAGCCTTTTCTTCATTGAGAGTAAAGTCATCGAGCAAAGAAAACAGTATTTCTTTTTCCTTATCTATTGTCTTATTAAAAAACAGCCTTCCTTTATCGGTCAGTTCCAGATTATAAGCTCTTTTATCATCATCACATCTGCTTTTGTTTATATATCCTTTCGATATTAGTCGATTCGCTATTGTTTTAAAAGTATTTCTATCTATATTCAGAGCATCTATAATCTCGAACATTTTTTTCTTATGCCCACTTCCCAACAACTTCAGAACTAAAAGATCCGTAATCGATAGATAACAATTATCATTATTGATGCCTTTTTTATCTAAAATGACGATACCGGCAATAAATTTTTGTAAATATTCATATATTTGAACATAATAATTTCTCATACAATCGCCCTTAACCGCTCAGCAATTCTTTCTCATTTAATAGATAGGATAATGTAAGAAGGCTTTCACTGAGGTTTACATTTTCTACTACGATACCCTCTGCTGCGTTTAAATCAGTGGGTGCAAAATTCCAAATGCCCTTGACATTTTTCTTGTTGAGCTTATCCGTTACCTCCTGTGCAAAGTCCTTCGGTGCACAGATGATGGCTATATCTATATTATGTTCCGAAGTAAATTCATCTAACTCATCCATATCAAGGACCGGGATATCCCTGATCTTCACACCGATCAATTTTGGATTTATATCAAATAATGCCAATACCTCAAAGCCCAGCCTTTCGAAACTGGTATAATTCGCAATGGCTTGCCCCAGATTGCCTGCCCCTATGATAATCACATTATAATTTTTATTCAAACCCAATATCCTACCGATCTCATTATATAATTCATCGACATTATAACCATATCCTTGTTGTCCAAAACCACCGAAACAATTCAAATCCTGACGAATTTGCGACGCGGTAAAACCGATCAGCTTGCTCAGTTCCCTTGAGGAAATCCTGCTGACTTCTTTATCAAGTAACTCTTTTAAATATCTATGGTATTTTGGCAACCTTCTGATTACGGCTATTGAAATATTCGAAAAACTTTTATTGCTCACCTATATCCCCCCGACTCTGGTAAAGTTATGCTATCATCTACGAATACTATGTTAGATATATTAATAATATACCACAAATTTCCCGGATATGTTGCATTTTTGTTAAAATAAAGACGAAATTATGATGACATTTTCAATATTTTTTGTAAAATCAGAACTTTTTCAGTGACTTCGTAATATAGCTCCCATTCAATGCACGGATTATCTATATGTTTAAATGAGAAAATTATTTAATCATATGGTCTATTTTCATCAATCTGTGCATATAATACTGACAGGGGAAATCTATTCACATTTGTCCACATGTATTCCACAGAATCCACAGAGTTATCCACATTAATTTTGTGGATTCCACTGTTATTCAAGATTCTTACACATTGTCCACATTTTCGTATATTTATATTGTCAATATACTAACAACTGTTTGTGAATAAATCAAGATAAAAAATAAAAATGCAATTCTCATCTCGCACTTTTATCAAGCAGAAAATAAGAATTGCAAATTATCAGATAATATAAATAGTGATTTTCAAATGTGCAAATAGCTATGTAAGTATATTTGAACTGCTACCTATGAGAGGGCAGACACACAAGTCTTCTCTTACAGGTATAAATATATATTGAACTGTTATAGCCTGATTTTTTTCAGTTCATTTTTTAATTCTGCGATGATATCGTCCTTTTTTTCGTTTTCTATCAAAACAGCATCTATCACCCCGTGCAAATGATCGATGATATCCAATAAATCCAACTTATCCATTCTCATATCGACCTTTTTCATCCAAGATAATGTTTCCATATTCATCCCCCCATAACATAATCATTATTTCATCATTTCTTTTTAATTATATCATAGGGATTTTTAGTATTATAGAAACAATGTTATGTAATATTGTAACATTATGGAATACTAATGATAGTCCCCTATCTTTAAATTTGATATAGCATTTAAATCTAAGGCCGATCTCAATCCCCTCATATAATTATAATATGCGAGGCAACCTATCATGGCGGCATTATCGGTACAGAGATGTAAAGGAGGATATTTTAAATCGATACCGTTCTTTTCACATTCCGATTTTAAATGACTCCTCAGGCTGCTGTTTGCCGCAACCCCTCCTGCAAGAACAACCCTATCCGCTCCCTTTTCCAATGCACATTTAACGGTTTTTTCCGTCAATATTTCCACTATAGCCCTTTGAAAACCGGCTGCAACATCTTCTACTAAAATATTTAAACCCTTCATTTTTTGAGAATTTAAATAATTTAATACGGCAGACTTTAGGCCGCTGAAACTGAAATCATAGCTCCCCTCTTCCAAATAGGCTTTAGGAAACACGATGGCGTCCGGATTGCCCTCTTTGGCTATCCTATCTATCTGAGGGCCGCCGGGATAACCCAGACCTAATGCACGGGCAACCTTATCGAAGGCTTCTCCCGCCGCATCATCCCTGGTCTTTCCTAAAACTTCGAATCTACCATGATCCTCCATATATACCAAATGGGTATGCCCGCCGGAAACAATCAAACTGATAAAGGGAGGTTCCAGTTCTTTATATTCGATAAAATTGGCATAAATATGTCCTTCTATATGATTGACACCGTTAAGTGGAATCTCCCTCGCAAAAGCTATGGCCTTGGCAGCGGATAACCCTACCAGCAGGGCCCCCACCAACCCCGGGCCGTATGTAACTCCCACATGGGTCAAATCGGCAAATGAAACACCGGCCTCCTTCAGCGCTTCATCTATCACATTGTTGATATTTTCAATATGTCTCCTGGATGCTACTTCGGGAACCACACCGCCGAATTTTTTATGCTGTTCAATCTGAGAATTTATGATATTAGATAAAATTTCCCTGCCGTTTTTTAAAACACTTGCGGCAGTTTCGTCACAACTTGTCTCTATTGCTAAGGTTATTATATCCTCTTTTTTAAAATTTGTTATCATTTTCCATAAGCCCCTTCAATAAAACTCTTTGTAATCTTTTTCCCTTAAACATAGGCATTTTAACTGAAGTCCATCCACATGATAATAGCATCTTCGTTATTATCCCTGTAATATTCCGGCCTGATACCGCAGGGCACAAACCCGAACTTTTTATACAATGCCAGGGCCACTGCATTTGAAGGCCTGACCTCCAAGGTTATTCTGTATACATCGATCTTTGATGCTTCTTCTATTAATCCCCCTACCAGTTTTTTACCCATGCCCCTCCCGCGATACTTCGGATGTATTGCTATATTAGTGATATGAGCTTCATTCATAATCAGCCATAGCCCCGCATAGCCTACTACCCTGCCACCGGCTTCAACTACATAATATCTCGCCAGTTTGTTCCTCTTGAGCTCCGATATAAAGGTCCCCCTCGTCCAAGGTATGGGAAAGGATCTTTTTTCAATATCCACTACAGAATCGATATCAAATAATTCCATCTTTCTTACAATAGCTGATTCCATAAAAAATTATTCCCTGCCTTTCATTCTTTTTTCATATTGGACCTCCGCCTCGGATTTTCTCATATATATGGGGGCAATGTCCATTGTAATATTTTCTCGTATTTTAATTTTAGCTACCTCTGCAACAGAAGAGGCAGAAGGGATCAAAAGCCTCGGCGGTGGCACAGCAAACTGTTGTGCCAGATCAGCCTTCAAATTCCCGCCAAATTTCTCTAAAGCATCCCCGATAAAGAATATCTTTTCCGACTTTTCCTTGAGTATACCGATGAGACTATGTATATCAATAACCTGTTGTTTCATAAGTTCATCCATATCACCGTCTGTCCACCGGTAGAGGGCGGTATATACTAAATCTCTTTGGGCATCTATGATGGGACAGATCAAGCCCTTGATATTAAAAAGATTATATGCCAATGCTTCCAAGGTGGAAACTCCTACAACCTCTTTATCCAATGCCTGTGCCATAGCAGTCATAGTTGCAATCCCTATCCTCAGCCCCGTAAATGAACCCGGGCCCAGAGATACGGCAAATACATCAATTTCCTTCGGCTTAGTGCTGCAACTGTTCAATAATTCCTCTATCATGGGCATCAATTTTTGAGAATGGTTCTTTTTGTGATTCAGGGTATATTCCCCCATCAACTTTTCATCATCTAATAATGCCACCGTAGCTGTTATGGATGACGTATCTAATGCCAGCAGTTTCACTTTTTCAACAACTCCTTTATCATTCCATCATAATAATCATCCGTACCGGCAAAACAAACCTGCCTGGTTTTAGCACCTGTTATTCTGATTTCAATCCGCAGATGATTATTTGGAAGAATGTCATCTATCAAATCCGCCCACTCTATTGCGCAAACACCGTCGCCGTAGAAGTATTCCTCATATCCTAAGCCTTCCATTTCACTGATGTGGTTTATGCGATAAACATCAAAATGATACAGGGGAATCCGCCCCTCATATTCATTGATCAATACGAAAGTAGGGCTTGTCACACAATCCTCTACGCCCAAACCTGCTGCGAGAGCCTGAATAAATGTTGTTTTGCCCGCTCCTAAATCCCCCACCATACAGATAATATCTCCACTATTAACCAATTCTCCTAATTTCTCAGCTATCTTTTCTAATTCCCTTTGATTTGAAATGTCAATACAATTCATGCCTGCACCTACCCGATATTTTTCCTCTATTTGTACATCTATATTCTAACATAATTTTGCTCTGTATTATAAATAACATGCTTGAAACCCCGATATAAATATTAAATACCCGAAATATCATCTATAAAATATATTTTTATAAAATTTCGGGCTTCCATTATATATTTTGCCAAAAGAATTCCCACATAAAAAAGGAACCAACCCGAAAGCTGCTCCCTTTTATCTGATCACTGACTGAGTCTTTTGTTGAGATATGCATTTATAAATATATCCAAGTCCCCATCCATTACACCCTGTATATTGCCGACCTCCACATCAGTGCGGTGATCTTTAACTAAAGTATAGGGATTAAATACATAGGAACGTATTTGACTCCCCCATGCAATCTGGTTATATTTCCCCTGTAAATCTTCAATACGCTCTTTTTGCTCACTTTCCTTCAATTCCACAAGCTTGCTCACGAGCATTTTCATAGCCGTATCTTTATTGGTATGTTGGGACCTCTCACTTTGGCATTGGACCACCACACCTGTAGGCAGATGGGTTATCCTGACGGCGGAATCGGTCTTATTGACATGCTGCCCGCCGGAACCGCTGGCTCTGTAGGTATCGATTCTGATATCGTTGGGATTGATAGAAACATCCACGGAATTGTCTATTTCCGGCATGACATCCACAGAAGCGAAAGAAGTATGCCTTTTGCCGGAGGAATCATAAGAAGATACCCTGACTATTCTATGAACCCCTTTTTCAGATTTTAAATATCCATAGGCATTCATGCCCGATACCAAAAGTGTTACGCTTTTGATCCCCGCCTCGGTATCCGTCAACATATCCAACATTTTAACTTCATAGCCTTTGCCCTCTGCCCATCTGGTATACATTCTGAGCAGCATCTGTGCCCAATCCTGTGCGTCGAGCCCGCCGGTGCCCGCATGTATGGAAATGATAGCGTTGCATCTATCGTATTCGCCCCTCAGGAGAGTTTCTATTTTTATGTCCTCTATCTTATTTTCAAGGTCACCTATTCCTTCAATCAATTCTTCGGCAAAACTATCGTCCCCTTCTTCGATAAAAAGAATCATGGTTTCCAACTCTTCAAGCTCTATGATCAATTTTTCATATTGTTCTATTTTATCTCTATATACCTTGGCTCGTTTAGAAATATCCTGTGCTTTCTGGGGATCCTCCCAGAAATCTTCCTTCGACATGGACTTTTCTAATTCTTTGCTCGATAATATCAGATTATCGATGTCAAAGTGCACCCCTCATTTTATCAATATCGTCTCTAAGCCTAAAAACCTGCTGTCTGTAAATATCCAAATTAAGCATTCTAACACCCCATTATTTCCCACAACATTTTTTATATTTAAGGCCGCTTCCGCAAGGGCAAGGGTCATTGCGCCCTATTTTGTCCTTTTTCTGTATAGGGCCACTACTCGTCTCCCCTTTAGGAGCCGTATCTATAGGTTTTGCTACCTGTTTCTTTTCAACAGTAACCTCTTTTTCTATACCGAATAAATACCTGACAGTATCTTCCTGAATGCTGTTTGTCATATCCTGGAACATATCAAATCCTTCAATCTGATATGCCCTCACAGGGTCCTCCTGACCTATGGCCCTTAAGCCGATGCCCTGGCGTAATTGATCCATTGCATCTATATGGTCCATCCATTTTACATCGATAACCTGGAGTAAAATTACCCTCTCTATCTCCCTCATACGTTCTAAGCCGATATCCTGCTCTTTTTTCTCATATATATCATTAGCCGCATCAAATATCCGTTGTTTCAGGGTTTCAAGGGTGAAATCCTCAACATCCGCAGAATCAAACATATTAAGGGATAAAAATATATTGCCCAGATAATATTTTAAACCGTTTAAATCCCACTCTTCAGGATATCCGGTATCTGCCGTATATATCTCTAACGCTCTGTCTATAATACTTTCTATCAGCCCGAAAATATGATCCCTCATATTTTCGCCTTCCAGCACTTTTTTCCTCTCTCCATATATAACTTCTCTCTGTTTATTCATCACATCATCATATTGTAATACATGTTTACGTATACCGAAGTTTCTTCCTTCCACTTTCTTCTGTGCATTCTCAATGGAATTTGTCAAAAGCCTGTGTTCGATAGCCTCATCATCTTCGAGGCCCATTTTGTCAACTAAACCCGACATGCGGTCCCCGCCGAAAATCCTCATTAAGTCATCTTCCAAGGATATAAAAAATCTGCTGGAACCCGGGTCTCCCTGCCGTCCGGCACGGCCCCTGAGCTGATTATCTATCCTTCTGGCCTCATGCCTCTCCGTACCTACAATATGCAAACCGCCCAATTCTTTTACTTCCTCATGCTCCTTGTCCGTTTCCTCTTTTATCTTTTTATAAATCTCCTCGTATTGTTCTTTGGCATCGATGATCTCTTCGCCCGTAATCTCACTATAACCTGTCACAATGGACAAAATTTCGTCATCGTAGCCCTGTTTTTTCAGCTCGCGTTTTGCTAAAAACTCGGGATTGCCGCCTAAAATAATATCGGTACCCCGGCCTGCCATGTTGGTAGCAATGGTGACAATGCCCTTGCGCCCGGCTTGCGCAACTATTTCGGCCTCCCTCTCATGATGCTTGGCATTCAAAACTTCATGGGGAATCCCTTTTCTCTTTAATGCCCCGGAAAGCCCTTCGGATTTTTCTATGGATATGGTACCTACCAAAACAGGCTGCCCGTTTTTATACTTCTCCTCAATCTCCTCAATCATGGCATTTATTTTCCCCTGTTCCGATTTATATACGGAATCCGATGAATCGTCTCTAACTATGGGCATATTAGTTGGAACTTCAACAACATCCATATTATAGATGGCTATAAATTCTTCCTCTTCCGTTTTAGCCGTACCGGTCATTCCCGCTAATTTATCATACATTCTGAAATAATTTTGAAATGTGATAGTTGCCAAGGTTTTAGATTCCCTCTGTACTTCCAATCCTTCCTTGGCTTCTATAGCCTGATGCAATCCTTCGCTGTAACGGCGGCCAAGCATGAGCCTGCCCGTAAAATCATCCACTATAATGATTTCCCCGTCCTTTGCAACATAATCTATATCCCGCTTCATCAGATTATGCGCTTTTAATGCCTGGTTGACATGATGGGAGAGCTCCATATTTGAAATATCCGAAAGATTCTCTATCCCGAAATGTTTTTCAACCTTTGTGACACCTTCTTCTGTCAAGGTAACAGAATTTGCCT
>CAYOGD010000024.1:0-15608 GCA_964403395.1 uncultured Alkaliphilus sp. | reverse complement strand
CGGGAGCAGCACCTGTAGGGTCTCCACAGTCCCATGGGGCGTCACCCGGATATTCCGGTTCCGGCCTTGCGGGTTCGGATATTATGAGTTACGGTCAATATATGGTGATGTTATTATTGACTTCTATTCCCGTTGTCAATATTATAATGTTGATTAAATGGGGATTTTCAGATGAAGTAAGCCCTAATAAACGTAATTTTGCTAGGGCCCTGTTGACCTTTGCATTGATTGGCCTTGTATTTGGTATAATTTTATGGAGTTCAGTATTAAAATCGGCTTCTACGTTCTACTAATTTGAAATGGAAAGGAGAGATTCATATGATTATATTTTGGATTGTCATGGCTATTGTTATTTTATTACTGATAATGCTTGCTATTTCTTATAATGGCTTTGTAAAACTGCGCAATCAGTCGGACGAAGCGTTTTCTACCATGGATATCTATCTGAAGAAGCGCTATGATATGATCCCTAATCTGGTGGAAATCGTCAAACAATATGCTATACACGAACGTGAAACATTGGAGAGGGTCGTCAGGGCGAGGAGTATGGCGATGGGCGCACAGACCTTTGAAGAGCGTACCCAAAATGAAAACGTTCTTTCAGGTGCATTAAAATCATTATTTGCTATTTCAGAAAATTATCCCCAGCTTAAGGCGGATGGAAATTTTCTAAATTTACAGAATCAGCTTGTATCACTTGAAAATGATATATCACAATCCCGTAAATATTATAATGGCGTAGTTAAGGTTATGAACAATAAGGTGGAAATGTTTCCATCAAATCTGTATGCCATGATTTTAGGTTTTAGGAGATATCCGTACTTTATGGCAGACGAATATGAACGTGAAAATGTGCAGATACGATTTTAAATAAAGGAGCGGGGGACAATGAAAATAGCACAACGATTGAGCATTATTTCAATTGTACTGTTTGTAACCTTTTTTACTGCACAGGTATATGGTATAGAGGCATTTAATATCACCGCTTTTGATATAGATATGACGGTAAATGAGGATAATAGCTATTTGATTACCGAAACCATTGATGTTGAATTTACAGAGCAAAGGCACGGTATTATACGCAACATACCGTTAAAAACCTATCGAAGCAAATCAGCTCTGATTTCAGATGTTGATGTGCAAGGGCATAAATTTTCTACCTATAGGGAATCGGGGGAGCTTAAGATTAGAATAGGGGATCCGGATAAGTATGCAAATAGTTCGGAGAAATACATCATATCCTATTTATACACCATAGGAGATGACGGTTTAAAGGATATGGACGAACTATATTGGAATCTGATTGGATTAGAATGGGATTGTACAATTGACAATGTTACCTTCAAAATCGATATGCCTAAATATTTTCCGCATGATAGGCTCAACTTTACATATGGAGAAAAGGGCAGCATTCAAAATGAGAAAGTGTACTGGTCTGTCTTTGAAACCACCATAGAGGGTGAATTGGCAACTCAACTTGGGCCAAATGAGGGACTGACGGTAGCTTTGCCCCTTCCCGAAGGATATTTTTCCCAGGCAAAAAAGGTAGGCTTGGAAGGTATAGCAAGTTTCGGGTGGTTTCTATCAATCATTCCGATAGCAGTCGGGGCGGCATTGTGGATGGCCACAGGACGCAAAAAACAAAGTTTCCCCACGGTAGAGTTTTATCCTCCGCAGGGTATAACGAGTGCAGATGCAGGTTTTTTGATTGACGGGAGAGTTGACCCCTTCGATATAACATCTTTAATAGTCTATTGGGCACACAAAGGGCATCTGTCGATTACAGAACATGTGACAAAAAGGATTTTCGGCACCAAAAAAAGTTTTGTATTTACCAAGTTAAAGGATCTATCAGACGATGCACGCGAATATGAACATGAAATGTTCCAAGATATGTTTGATTTTGGTGATGGCAGCCAAGTCACCATGGATCAACTTACAAATCGTTTTTATGTTACCGCGGACAATATCAAGAGAGAGGTAAAGAGCAGTTTTGAGGACAACAAAGAAACTCGTATTTTTGAGAGGTCTAATATTCTATGCCGCTGGTTGCTCGGGCTGGTAGCACTATTAGGGGTATTACCGTGTTTCTATATGGGAATGAAAGAAAACAGTAATTCTCAGGGGCTGGGTTTATTTGTGGCAAGTGTCTTGCTGTCCTTGGGTGTGGTAGCATCTGTTTTTATAATTATATATATGCTATTAAATTGGAAGGGCATGCAAAAAAAGGGAAAATTCAAGGAGTTGTTTTTTGCTCTGATATTTTGTGGAATAATTTGCGGTATATTTATTTATATATCTAATGCGTCGGGAATTTTATCGATGGGTATAGCTTCTATAATATCTGTGGTGATATTAGGGATAATGGGAAATTCCTGTAATCGCCGAACCGAGCTCGGTATATGGTATGAAGAGCGTTTGGTCGGATTTAGGGAATTTATTAAGGCCACGGAACTGGATAAAATTAAATTACTTGTTGAGGAAAACCCGCATTATTTTTATCATGTGTTGCCCTTTGCCATGGTATTGGGTGTTACCGATAAGTGGGTAAAGAACTTTGATAATATTATGGTGCAACCTCCTGACTGGTACCATCCGGCGACTGTGCAGAGCGGGTTCAGTGCCTCCAGGTTCGCATATGATCTTGAAAACGGTATGCGGGGTGTTTCTGCGGCTATGCTTTCCAGGCCATCTTCATCAGGCGGTAGTGGGGGCAGTTCCGGTGGAGGTAGCTCCGGTGGAGGCTCCGGCGGAGGCGGCGGAAGCAGCTGGTAGTAAAGTTTAAACAGGATAAAACCAATATTTGCAATATAATTAAAACAACACGATGATCCGTATCAGATTATCGTGTTGTTTTGTGCTTAACTTTTGATATTTTTATTATCCGAAGTATCTTTAAGGATGATATTTTTTTGCATCAGGATTGTTTATCAGAACCGGGATTGGAGCCATAGTTTCGGACGAATCCGAAACATTGACGGTAGGGTTGACTGAATCGACCCTGAGGGGATTGATCTGTTTAGCTTTTCTTTGAGCTAATATAACACTTGTAATTATAATAGCAAGTATTATTACGATGATAATTCCACCTAAAATTAATCCCCTGCCTAAAGTCCGCCTGCTGCTTTCGCTTGGGCTCATATTGCTTGAAAATTGTTTAAAAGGGTTAGAACCGGACGGTTGTTGCATAAAGGGCCCCGGTTGTGTGGGTTTTTCGGGATACGGGGATGCCTGATGCATTTGAGGTGTTTCAGGTGTTCGAGGGGCCTGATAAGCTTGGGACATCTTAGGGGTTGCAGGTTGATGAACCCGGGGTTCTTCGGATGTCTGCGAAGCCTGATAGGTCTGTGGTATTTCGGATGTCTCAGGTATTTGTTGAATTTGCGATTTATCGGGGGTTTTAGGCACCTGCTGGGTTTGGGATTTTTCAGGGGTTTCAGGTATCTGCTGAGTTTGAGATTCCTCATGAGTCTCGAATTCATCCGACATATCGGATCCTGTTAAAATCTCTTCATCTGTGTAGACAGTTTTTTGGCCGCATGAAGGGCAAAACAAATCATCGGATTCCATAGCGGTCCCGCAATGTTCACAAAATTTTTTTTCCATCATTATATTCCTTTCTCTAGTGTTCTTTTAGCGATTATCATGCTATTTATTTTTGCAGCATATCATAAAACGATTTTATAAATATTAGAAAATATTTTTGAAGCCCACCGGTTAAAAACAACGGGAACTATAGAGTTGTTATATTTCCCTATGGCATTATTCGTACACATCAAATACTACAGGTGCTATAAGCTATTATAATTTAACATATGCATATTGCTATTATAAAATATATGGCCTGCGTTTTGCATTTCTTGACAAAAGAATTCAATGACAAATTAACAGAAGTGTCACTTCATTTTATTAGTTGTTTTTATTTTCGAACCTCATGAATTTTCATCCAAAGGCATTCCCCCCCAAGAAAATCAAACAAAATCTACGGAACTGAATATACTGAAGTGAAAGGGGGAGATAAAATTATGCCCATAAACAGTTCATGTGACAGAACCCAGACCTTACACGGATGGGAGATTACATTGATTCATCCGATGTCATCAAGCGGTGTATTTTCCAAGGTTTTTCAATATGATATTGTTAGAGTGGAGGACTCGCCCACATCCGAACAGATCGATAATATACTGATTTGTTTATGTCCCAACATTACGGATGAGGAAAGAAAAGGTTTGTTGTCATCGTGTTGCTATACAGTTTACTATGATAATGGTGTATGTAATACTATCAGTGATTGTTCTATTGATAATACTGTCCCGCCACCTGATGTAAACCTGGCTGAATGCAAGGGCTTAAGGTTTAATAATATACCATCCGGAGAAGAGGATGCGGAACAGACACATATATTAGTAAACCTTGTTTTAACAGAGGCCTTATCTGTAGGCCCTGTAGATATTGGTTTTAAAGCAGGCTCATCGGCGACGAGCGGTGTTTGGGAAGGCATATGTGGTCCTGTCTGTAGGCCTGTTATACCGCCGACTAGGGGAATAATACTCTAGAGGATAGTAAGCCAGAGAAGTCTATATTTTTATATAGGCTTCTTTTTTAGCACCAATTATGTATACGGCATATTATAAATCATATAAACATAAAAAAACCAATAATATATTGCAGAGATAATATGTATAATGGTCCGGTTTAGGTGAGGGCTTTGCCAAACCGGGTTTTCATTAAAATATATCAGAAATGGAGGGATTTAAAACAATGGGAATCAACTTGCAGATTTTATTATTTTTAGGCATAATTGTTCTGCAGATAGCATTGATAACGGTAACTGCAAAGGGGCTCAAGGCCCTCCAAAGAACAATGAGCATCTCAGAACAAAAAACATTTATGAGAAAAACCCGCAGCTGTGAGGAATACGGGGCCGAAAATAAAAAAGAAGAGGAAAAACATACTGAAAAAAAAGAAATAAAGGATCTGCGGCAGACATCGGGAGAAGAGGAACTTTTATTTATAAAGCAGGTAGAATTAAATAAAACAGATCCGATAATGGAAATAAATATAGTAGCCGACAGAAAAGAAAAATAATTAGCACTCTTTTTTTTATACGCAATATTATGTAGTGAAAGAAGAAAGGAGGAAAAAGGATGTCTTGCATTTTAAGTTCAGCTCAAGTGAGAATGCCGGCAGTACCTGACCAAGATCAGATAGACCTTGATATTGGAGTGGAAGCTATAGACGATGTGATTGTTCATGGTCGAGTTACTTTTTGTAATTCTGATACCCCAATTGTAGGAGCTATTGTGAAGATTTTTAATAATCGAGGTGAGGGGGTATGTCATACTTTTAGCGGTTGTGACGGATTGTATATGTTGAGAATTCCGGCTGATCTTGCCGGCCAGTTAGTTACTATTGCAGCTACATGTACAAATTGTCCTTGTCCGCCGGCACCATGTGAATGTCCGGAGGAGCCTGCCTAGTATTTAGGCGATAAAAGTACTGATAACAACAATAGATAGGTAGTTCAAAGGTCTTTAAAAACACCGCGGTTCCGGTTATGGGGACTGCGGTGTCATTATTTTTTGCTTAATAAGAACTACAGAGCAGCTAAAATCATATAATAAATAAACTGCGGGCATTATATAATTTTTTGGCTTTTAAGGGGTTAAATTTGAAATAGTATAATTCCGGCAAAATACGGATATGTCAGGGAGTGAGGATTATGAAAAAGCACAAATTTAAAAAAGGGCATTATCCCTCCGAGTTATGTAAAATATTTTATAGAAAACCTTTTCCTTGCTTTTACCCTCCACAGATGGGGGAGAAAAAAATTATCATACGTAAGGATTTAAAAGTGAGGGAAGTAAAGGATGTATTGATTCACGGACGGATTAAGGATTGTATTACTCACGAGGGAATTCCGGGCGCAATAGTGAAAGCTTTCTATAAAGATGATCTGGGTGAATTAACAGGCATTTGCCATACCTTTAGCGGTTGTGAGGGATATTATATGTTGAGAATCCCTCCTAAATTTGGGGATAAAATCATAACTGTAATGGCTGTGAAAACGAATTGTCCTTGTCCGCCGGCACCATGTGAATGTCCGAAGGAGCCGATTCCCTGTGGATGCTTGGAAGAGTAAGCGAAAAAAATGGACAGTTCTGGTTTATGCCAATGGCAATAACGAATTAAGCCCGGAAATTTATAATAGATTTAAAAGTTTGCAGAGGGAAGTAAAGGGCAAGGATATTTATGTTGTAGTACAGTTGGCCGGGATGTCTTTGCAAAGGCTGAAATTATTAAGGCCACAGTCAGAACTGATTATCGGTGAGGAATGGACAGGCACCGGAAGGTTTGTTTTGGAAGAGGGTGAAAAGGTTAAAGTAGAAGAATTAGGGGTAGTCAATATGGCCGACCCCTTCACTCTATATCATTTTGTCACATGGGGGATTGCCCGCTACCCGGCAGAAAATATTATGTTGATTCTATCGGGACACGGTGCGGGATTTGTAGGTTTTATGACAGATTATACACAGGATAAGCCTTATATAATGACTGTAGGGGGTTTTACAAATGCCCTGTACTTGAGCGGAAAAAGGGTCGGCAAGGCGATTGACTGTGTATTATTAGATGCATGTTATATGAATATGGTGGAATTGTGGTATGAACTGGCCTGTATTCCTAAAAACACTGTAAAATATATTTTAGCGCCTATGAAAAATACCTCTCTTGAAGGGATATCTTATCCTACTGTACTTAAACTGTTGGAAACTAATATGCCGGGGAGGACGTACAGCACCTTAAAAATTGTTACAGAAATATTCAATGAAGTTTATGGTTTGGACAACGGCCTGCTTTTAATCAGAACAAATAAACAATATTTTACTGGTCTAAGACAAGTAATAAATAAAAAGGTGAAGCAATCGAACACAGACTATGCCTTACTTTTTTGTCAGTTGAATAAAAAAGGTTTTAAAATTTACAATGAGCCCCTTTTAAACTTAATCGTTTTAGATGAACTATTGAAAGAAGGGCAGAAGATGACAAAAATGTTGAAAAATATCGTCGTGGAGCCTCCCATAGAAAGGATTCCTTTTGAAATCTCTATGGGGCCCTGTTTATATTTTCCCTTTGATTTACAGCAATACGAAGATATCAAAGAGATATACAGAAGGCTGCGCTTTTCTTATGATAGTAAATGGCTCAATATGATAGAGGGCAAAAATATTGCATCGCAACAACAGCAGATACAATCGAGCTATAATTTCCTTCCTCCGCCCATGGTTATCCCGATAAAAGATGTGGTGTCAAATATATTGCAGCAAAATACTACATTATCACAACAAGAAGTACTGGAAATAATAGAACAATTGGGATGGCGGTAAATGGAGTGATGGTTGCGGTTTTTAAACAGATAATGAAGGCTTGTGATGACAAAACATGGACAGGTCAACATGGGGGAATATGGTAGCATGAAATTTCTATTTAAAACAAGAGAACTGTACTGTTTTTGCAGTACAGTTCTCTATTTTAGGGTTTGATGTTAATTGCTTGTTTTATCCAATGTATGTTCGCGAAGGGCCAGCCAACCGAACCAAATATTGAGAAATATCAATGCCCCCCATCCCAGGCGTTCCCACATTTTTCGTTGCTGCTTGGGTAATGTTAATTTGTCTAAATTAGGCCAACGAATATGTAAATATCCATCGGGAATGTCGGACAGAGTTTTTTCTTCCGTACCGATCATCAATGTAATCCCGCTTAAGGGGCCTTTTCTCATAATCTTTATATTGGCAGGCACCTTCGTATGAATTTGTTGACCGTCTTTAAAAATTTTTGACCAACCCCAAATTATTACATCGGCTTCAACCTCAGGCAACCTGTTTGTGCCGATATTGGTTTTTCCATGCATTTTCTGATTATAGCCAACTCCAAACCATGTGGGTAATCTTCCGTGGCTCAGCATAGGCTCGTCTATACTGATTTCGTAATCGGAATTGTGTGCCGAAAACTTGGCGCTGACAGACACTTCGTCGATGTTTTGAAGCGGCGATTGCCTGTCTCCTTTATCGTTAACCTCTATCATAATTGTTCCATCGATGGTTTCGGTACTGTCAAAATTATACGGGTCTGCTCCTATGACAATCATTGCCTTGCCGGAAGATGAGGCGCTGGCCGGTAGACCGCCACCTTCGGCAAATACTATTCCCTGCGTGGCAACAATCATTAAAAGTGAAATCAATACTATACGGCGTCTCATGATAGCTTCACCTCCGATGGCATGAGTTTTCTTACGGCAAACAAGCCAATCAGCGATGATATGAGGGCCCCCGGGAATATCTTAGACCACAGTTCATCATGGCTTAAGAAAAATGGGAACTTGGTTGGTAATCCCAATGCGCCGAGGTACATATTAAATGCCAACCATACAAGACTGAGTATCAAAGCCCCCGAAAACAATCCTTTCATATCGTAGCCGACATAACTGCTCCATAAAAATAAAAAAACAAAGGTGAGAACAAACCTGTGGAGCAGGAAGGTAAAACCGGCAAAATATCCAAGGAAAAAACCTTGTGTTATCAATCCGTCCAAGGCGATGATAATAATGGCCGTGATAAAAGAGAGAAACGCAATACTTTTCGGGCGAACATCTCTGAGTGCTTCTTTTAAACGATGACGCCTTCGCCAGATCCACAGTGCCAGAAAAAAAGCGGAAAGATAGGTAAGGTAATGTATCGGAAGCCCGGATGTCCAGATTTCAAAACGGGAAAGCCATTGGGGTTCTCGCGGAAGCCCTACGGGGGAAAGAAATTGGTAATATATTTCAAGCGAAAACACCTGTACCAGCATTAATACCGGCCCCTGCCATAAGCCGATGCCCAGTATTGCGGTCCCGGCACTTACAATGGTTGCTATTAAAAAAGCGTCAACAAACCAGTAAGACCAAAAAGGGTCATTTTGCCAAAACAATCCGTGGCCGATAGCGGCATCAAAAAACATTGCAAGGATTGCTGTTAAAATGCCAAATTTAATTGTTTCACTCGAAGTCTGTTCCATACGATCAACTCCTTCTTATATTCTGCCACATATTATTTCCGAATGATTAAAGAGTTATGCATGTATCGCTATATGGTTATAAGTAAAGACCTGCCTATCACCGTTTCTGTTGACATTTCAGGAAATATTTATATAATAAAATTGATTAATGTGTACGAAATTATCGAATCTATGTGAATAAAGCTATGTAATTTCTATTTCTTACTTACAAAAGTAGGGGCATTGGAACTGTAAGCTGGCGGATAAATAAACAAAACAGTTTAATATTTAGATAGATTTTATGTCATCTGCCGCAATAATTAATTTGTGAAGGGAAGATCAGATATGTACTGCACAAAATGTGGAGCGGAATTGGCTCCGGAAGCTCGTTTTTGTCGTACCTGTGGTAGGCAGGCTGTTCGTCGTCCTTCTCGGCCAGATGTAGGGGGTCAAGACGGCATAACCCAATCGGCGGCTACTGAGGAGGGCGGGGTTGTGGAAGTGGGGCAGCAGATACCTGCGGAAGGGGAACAAGGCAGCACCCAGGCGGCACTTGCGGAAGAGGCTCCGGCCTCGGATATAGATCAATCGAGGCAATCGGGCTTACCCTTGGGTGTGGAACAATCGGGGCAGTCGGGTTTGCCTTGGGGAGTGGAACAATCAGGGCAGTGGATTCCCTCCTCGATGCAGCAAAATAAGGTTCATGGGAATGTTGCCCCTGCTGAGATGCCTGTAAAAAAAGAAAAAGGAGCGGGACGTAAAATATTGTTTCTTGTATTTGCTTTGGTTGCCGTATTCGGTATTTATTTTGCTGTTCGCTTATTCGGAGAAATGGGGGATGATTTATTTAAAACAGGAACCTTGTTGACAGAAGAAATCAAAGCAGGGGAAAGAAGGACAATAGGAGAGATACATAAAACCGGATGGGCCATGGAAATTGAAGAAGGCACCTTTGACGAGGATGTGGAAATCGTACTGGATGTAAGCAGTTTAGAGGATACGGTCGCAGTTGTCGCGGCAGAAGGGAATCTGGTAGGCGGTTTAGTGAAAATCAATGCTAAGGACAGCTCGGGCGAAGATGTGGTGTATTTGGAAAAACCGGTGACTATTTCGATGAAGATACCCAAAGCCAAGGCGAAGCTTCTCAAGAAAGAGATGAACTCCTATACAGTGGGCTGTTTGGTAGAAGGCGAATGGGTGCTCGTGCATCCGGATGCGGCTGATTTGGAAAGGGGAATTGTCACTTTTCAGACGGATCATTTTACGCCTTTTGCAACGATAAGTATGGAAGAACAGAAATTGATTAAAAAACTTGCCGAGGATTATGCTAAACGGGAATGGTCCAAGGGAACGGCAAAAGATCAAGTTATGGCGAGATTGGACCTGACCTTCAGGGATGTGTTTCAGGAGGTAGGGGTTACGAACGGCCAGGATCAGCAGAAACTTTTGAATAAAATAAAACTTCATACAAACTTTGATCGTTTGATGACCAAACTGGAAGAAGGGAAATCCGTGGATCTTTCACAGGAATGTGCAAATATCACCTCCGATATCCTTGTGACAAGTTATACAAAGTTTCCGGGTTCAAACGCAATACCATATGTCGGTTCAGTTCCAAATATGGTTGAAGGCACCAATCAGTTGTTAAGGGGCGATTATGGCAATGCGGCTATAAATTATACGAAAGCTGTGGCTAAGCTGTTTCCCCCAACAAAAATACTCAATTCTGCTATAGAAGGGGTCCAATTTGCCGGGACACTGTCCGGGGACTGGGACAGATTTTCCGGTAATGTCGCTTTTATCGCTTACAAAAATCATATAGGTGAAAGCGGGGGTTCCATAGGTTTTAATGATCCCGAATGGAAAGCAGTTATCGGTGTTCTCTATGGGAATGATTCCAAAGCCAAAAAGCAGGCTGTAAAAGAGTATGCCGCCCAAAAAGGGCTGAGTGTTTCGGATGTAGAAAAAAATTTCGATACTGACCGTATCTTTGAGGATTTTAACAAGAGGCTCATAGGAGAATATTGGGAAAGGTATCAGCTTGATAGGGAACTTATCTCAAAACAGGCGGAACATATGAAAATTGTGGAAGGATTTATGAAAGCGGGCTTTTTTGAACGCGGCACCATGGGGTTTGAATCCGGCACCTCCCTCCAGGGGAGAGTGGACGAACTTTTCGCACATAGGGCCTATATACTTGATTTATTCGGAGGAAAAATGCCCGTGCTTTCCCTTGGAGAAAGTTCGGAAAATAATCTATATGAGGCTATTTTGAATCTGATACATGCCGGAGATGATATCGCTGAATTTATGGAATGGCTGGAAGAAAAGGGCTATATCGCCGGCTCGCCTAAAGAGGATACACCCGATCAGGAAGGATACAGCGGAATATATACGGGCAAAAGTTACGGCAAATCTGTGTCAGGGGGAGAGGCTCTTGAGCTGCTGTACGGGGCTCTCAGAATAGAAGAAAAAGAGAATGGTTTATTGATAGGGCCTTGTTTGGAGAACGGGGATTATGAAAGCGAATTGCAGGTATTTTGCGAATATAATAGTGAAACCAAGTTGTACGAAGGCAGTAAGTTTCTTGAGAAAGATGACGATTGGACAGAACTGATTTTTCATATCAAACTGAAAGGCAGCAGTAGTGATCCGGCAGTGGAGGGGGCATATGTACAACATATGGCTAATTATCCAAGCCAGGTGTCCGAGTATGATGTTAAAAAGACATCACCGCTTATCGGTGTTCCGATATCAAGATCGCAATCTACAGGGGGGCAGTCGGAGCCTCCAAAAATTATGGGACCTGTAACCGGCGGAAGCGGGGCTCCGGTGGAAGTACCACATTAAAAAAGCACAAAAGTACGCAGTTTGATATCCTTTTGAATTATTTATCTGTGTCCATGGATTTGATTTTAAAAAACTAAGGCAACATAAACAAGGGGTGGGTAAAATATTCCCACCGCTTGTTAAGGTATCTCTATGGTATCCCATCTCTAAGACAAGGGGACGTCAGACTGTGCCAAAATGGGCAATTGTTCCAGCATCCCTGCCGCAACCCTTTATATTGCAATCTGCATAATATTGCCATATAATATAGCAAAATTAAAAATTGACAGGTTAATAGGCGATTTCTTACCTGTTAACCTTCTTATTATTTCCTTTATACCCAATATATTTATTACTCGTTTTATGTTATAGGCTAAAAAGGCCAAAAAGGTTTCCGTCCTTACTGACTCTATGCCTTTTGTCAGAAAGTGCGTAATTCCAAATGCTCTTTTTACTGTTCCAAAGGGATGTTCTACCATCATTTGTCTCTGTTTATAAAATTCATTGTTCTCCCTGGTCCTGTCGTCCACTACGTCCAGGATATCCTGGTGGATGGGTCTTCTTATTACTCTCCCCTTTGCATTTTTTGTACATTTGTCTTTAAATTCACATCTACCACAGGCCTCGGAATTTTTATATCTTATTTCCTTTGTATTTTCATCTATAGGTTTTTTTCTTATCGAATAAAGTTTTTCTCCTGCAGGACATATATAAACATTTTCTTCTTTATCATATTTAAATTTGTCAAGATAAAATTCTTTTTCACCCGTGGCGTTAGGAAATTCCTGTTTTGGAACATAGGCTATAATGTTTTCTTTCTCACATTTTATCAGGTCTTCTGCATTATAATGGCCTTTGTCTGCAAGGGCCTTAAGTTCTTCTACTTCAAATGTTTCCTTTGCACTTATAGCTAATTTGCTTAACGCGCCATGATCAGTCGGGTTATTTGTAACATTACAGTCTACTATCAATTTATGTTTACTGTCTGCAGCGATTTGGACATTGTAGCACACATCGATCCCATTATTGTTCACAACCATTAACCTTGAATCCGGATCTGTTGTTGATATTTCTGTAACGTCACCTTCTTCTATTTGCTTTTTGTAGCCTTCATATTTTTGTTTTCGTTTCCTAAGTTTTCGGATTTTTTTTGACTTCTTCTTTATCTAATTTACAGTCATCAGGTTCTTTAATATCATTTTCTTCTGTCTCAGTCATATATTTTTGTATCTTTTCATCTAAATACTTGATTTTACGGTTTAGGTTCTTGGCATTAAAATTGTTTTTCTTGGAATTAACCGCCCTGAATTTAGAACCATCAATAGCTACTATTTCCCTACCAAAGAGATCCCACTCTTTGCACAGGATTACAAATTGTTTGAATACTAAATTTATGGCCTCTTTATTGTTTTTTCTGAACTCGGCTATTGTTTTAAAATCAGGTGTTAACCTTCTTATCAGCCACATAACTTCTATATTTGTTTGGGTTGCTTTTTCTAGACTTCTTGATGACATAATTTTGTTCATATATCCGTAAATATATAATTTGAGTAAATCTTCCGGGTTATATCCGGGTCTGCCCTTATTCTTGGGTATCGAATTTTTAAATCCTAATTCAATAAGGTTTAATGTTTCGACAAATGCATCTATTATCCTCACGGGATTGTCCTCCGTGATATAATCATCTATATATTCCGGAAAAACAATCCTACTTTTTCTGTTTATACCTTCTATATATCTCATATTTCCACCATTCTTTCTAATTTTGTTAGGTGGATTATAGCATATATTACTGAATTTATACTATCCAATTGCTGGATTTTTGGCACAGTCTGACGTCAGACTGTGTGAAAAAGCACTATTCTTGCTTTTCGTCATCCTGAACGGAGTGAAGGGTCTGCATTTTCAGCCTTTTGAAGTTCTTCGCTGTGCTAAGAATGACAATTATCACACAATCTGGCGTCCCCATAGTATCCCATCTCCATGACACCTCTTTAATGGCTCCGCGAGCGATTCCCATAATATATTACAGGTCGCAAGAAAACGGTACCAAGCAGAGAAACAGTATCAATCGAGCGATTTCCATAATATTTTATAGATCAATTATTGTTCCTAAAAATACCGGAAGCTCGCTTTCTTTGTCATAGATCATATATAAAAATGGTCTATCAAAATGTACTTCTTCGGGCTCGGTTAAATCTATTGAAGTTGTTGCCATTATAACAGCCGTTACTGCCGCAGCTTTTGTTCCGGCTTCGCTCAATTCTATGCGGGTTTTGTGGAGCACATCGTCTATATAGATATTTGTATCTTTATCTTCTAATTCATACATATTACCAAAGTCGGCTTTTCCTCCGTCAAATTCATCCTTCAAACCTAATTTCATCAGGGAATCCTTCAGGCTCGTTGAATAGTCATATTCGAATTTAGGTATTTTAACATTTGTTTTAACATTTTGCTCACTATCGATTATGCTTTTCAGTTTATCCGGTGTTAGGGATTGTACAAAATCACTTAAAGCCGTATTCGGATTCTCCGGCATCAAGCCTACAAAACTGTACCTTCCGCCTTGATAAGATTTCATTGTTCCTATAGCGTCTTCTGTTTTGATGAAACTGTATTCCGTACTGTTTAAATATTGTACATCTCCTGTTTTATCCTGCCCGTTAAACTTTCCTTCCGCTACTTGATATTCCTCATATTGTTTTGCCCATTTGTAATCAAACAGGACACTGTTTATTAAAATCATTTGGGTGTCCGGAGTTAAATGGCTCGGCTGTATTATTTCTTGTATCATTTTGTCTGTTTTATTTGATACCCAATCATTTATTTGGGCACTGGCGGATTCTTTGTTGAGAAAGTTCATTCCGGTTATATCTGCTCGATATATTTCTTTGATTATATCTAAAAAGGCGCCCTTTACTTTTAACCCGGAATTTTTATTATACCAGATAGAATTGGCTATGTTTAACTTTTCGCCTTCCTTATCGGATTGCATGCTGTCTATCAGGTCTTTTAATTCATTATTCAGTGTATCTTTGTCGGCCCCAAAGAAATTATTAAAATTTGTTTCTGAATTTCCGGATGCGCCGTTTCCGGTCATGGCTAGGGCCGTAATTATGGAGGTCGGGGATACTAGAGTATTTTTCGATTTAATATCCTCTAATTTTAGCAAGTTTAATGATGTATTCATCAGTGATGTTCCCTCGTTGTTTATTTGGGGTTCGTTGTTTGTTTCAGATTCGTTGATTATATTGGTTTTGTTGTTATTAATAATATCCAGGTTACTGTCTACCGGAGTGTATCCTATAAGCATTAACACGCCGAGCAACAGAGCTATTTTTTTCATTCGAGCCCAACTCCCTTCTTATTGTATCTCTTTTTTAAAATTCATTTAAGATGGTGCTATTGTTGTGGTTGTATTGTTTTGCGCAGGGTTTTTATATCTTCATCATCTCCTGTGCAATTATTATATACTTTTTAGACGGTTGGGGGTAGGGGTTTGTTCCATTATTTTAATTGGGAGAATTTTTAACAGTATATATTAGAACAGTATCCTTGTGAAAATGAAGCAATAATAGACAGCATAATAGAAAAAACATATCGGTATTTGCGATTTTTAAATAGAGGGGGCTGTGTAGAGACTTACATAGGCAATAATATAACAAAATAAAGACATAAAAGTATTTCCTAAGGGCTTGAATATTCAATCAAACTCTCGCATATAGGCAACAAACTACCAG